>CAZUEG010000073.1:0-4417 GCA_964619495.1 uncultured Candidatus Saccharibacteria bacterium
TGAAGCCGGATACAAGGTCGGTTACTTTTCGTCAATCGAATCGCAAGCCGGCGGCGAATTGACCGTTAATCGTTTGAGGATGACGATGCCCGGTCCGTTTATTTTACAGCGTTTTCTTCGCGGAGCGGTTAAAAAGAAGATTGATTACATAATCATCGAGGTAACTTCCGAGGGGATAGCAATGCATCGTCATCGGTTTATCGGTTTTAAAACAGCGGTACTTACTAATCTTAGCCCGGAACATATTGAAGCCCATGGCAGTTATAGTAAATATCGGCAGGCAAAATTAAAATTATTCAGAATCGCCAAAAAGCACGTTATCAATATCGACGACAATGATTATCCGCATTTTTGGGCGGTTAAGGCATCAGAAAAAATCGGTTATAGCCTGCATAAATCCAGCCGGCGTTTAATGATTATTAAAGCTGACAACCCCCGCCAGGATGGCAGATCGCTGTTATTCACCGTTAAAGATAAAGAATTTCAAATTAATCTGATCGGTTTATTCAATATTTATAACGGTTTGGCGGCAATCGCCACCGGTTTGTCCGAAGGGATTAGTATTGACACGTGCCAAGCCGCCCTGGCGAAAATACACGGGATGCCCGGACGAATGGAAGAAGTGATCAGTAGTCCTTATCGGGTGATTGTCGACTATGCTTTTACTCCTAACGCATTGGCAAAGGTATACGAGAATTTAAAACCGCAAAATAACCGCTTAATCTGTGTTTTGGGGGCGTGCGGCGGCGGCCGAGACAAATGGAAGCGGCCGGTTTTGGGAGAAATCGCCAGTCGTTACTGTGACGAGGTTATTGTCACCAACGAAGATCCGTACGACGAGGACCCGGAGGAAATTGTTAATCAGGTAGTAAAAGGGACCAAGGGCAAAGGTAATAAGATTATCGACCGTCGGGAGGCGATTTACTACTCGCTTAAAAGGGCAAAAGAGGGTGATACGGTAATTATCACCGGTAAGGGATGCGAACCGTCAATTTGCCTAAAAGGTGGAAAGAAAATGCCCTGGGACGATCGGCAAGTGGTAAAAGAAGAATACGGAAAAATTATAAAAAACGGCGCCAATACATAAATTGACAAGATAAAAACTGCGGGATATAATTTGGTATCTTGAAAGCGGTTTCAAGATTTTTAATCGGGTCGCAATACTTATCTCGTTCAGACTGACCGGATTGCGATTTATTAGCTAACAGAAAGCACTACCTTAGCGCTCTAGGAGATTTCTTTATAAACGCATAATTATGGAAATACCCGAAATTACAATTTCCGGAGAGAAAATATTTACCCTATTCGGGATAGACGTTACCAACACGTTTGTTATTAGTTTGCTGATTGCGGCGCTCTTGTCGGTTATATTCATTAGTGGGTTTAAAAAGGCGAAAATTGTTCCTGGAAAGCTTCAGAATTTTTTAGAATTTGTTTTGGATAGCTTGTATAAATTTTGCGATTCAATTACCAACGATCGACAGATTACCAAAGAAATATTCCCCATTGCCACAACGCTGTTTTTGATTATTATTTCGGCAAATATCCTTGAGCTTGTTCCCGGTCTGGGGATCTTTAAAATTCTCCGTTCTCCCAGTTCGGATTTGAATTTTACTCTTGCTCTTTCGTTGTTTTCAATTATATTTATCAACGTTTCGGCGGTTATTAAACTGGGCGCTTTTAGGTACATTAAAAAATACGTTAACTTAAAAAGCCCGATTGATTTCGCTTTGGGTTTACTGGAGGGGATCGGCGAATTCACCCGAATCTTGTCTTTAACATTTCGGCTCTTCGGCAATTTATTTGCCGGAGAAACCTTATTAATTATCACTTCGTTTCTATTCAGCTACTTACTGCCCCTTCCGTTTTTGGCCCTAGAAGTCTTAGTCGGTTTTATCCAGGCATTAATTTTCTTTTCCTTGGTTATAATATTCTATTCGACGGCAGTAAAATTAGAGCATGGAGAATGATTCAGTAAGTAAGGTCGCATTACTAATATCGTTAGGGGTGGAAATCAGCTTATCGATAGTTATTCCATTAGTTATGGGAATACTTGCCGGTAAATTCTTGGATAATAAATTAAATACGTCGCCAATATTATTAATAACATTAATCATCCTCGGGTTGGCGGTATCGGGATATCAGACATATCGTCTGATAACGCCATATCTCAAGGAAAAAAAATAACCATATGAATCCAGAAACATTAAAACAAATTGCCGCCGCATTAGCAATCAGTATCGGCGCTATCGGTCCGGGCTTGAGCATCGGGTTAATCGGCAAGGGGGCAATGGAAGCGATGGGTAGAAATCCGGAGGCAGGCAGTAAAATTCAGACAGCAATGATCTTGGCAATTGCTTTTGCCGAAGCAGTAGCGATTTATGCGTTGGTGGTTTCGCTATTGATAATCTTCACCAAATAAATTGAGTCATTAAGTTACATTACACGGTTAATTGATAAACAAAAAAAATGGAAGGATTAGGCATTGATTGGAAAATTTTACTAGGCCAGCTTGTCAATTTCGTCATTCTTCTTTTTATCCTGAAGCGATTTGCTTATAAGCCGTTTTTGTCGATGATGGAACGTCGCCGAAGAGAAATTGAAGAAGGGGTTAATAAATCAAAGGAGGCCGAGCAAGTGATGGCAAAAGTCAAAGAGGAAGAAGCCTCGATAATGGAAAAAAGCAGGACGGACGCGCGGGAAATAATGAAGAATACCGAATTGAAGGCCCAGGAAAAAACGAAAGAATTGATGCTGGTTGCCGAAAAAGACAGAGAGAAAATATTAAACGAGGCAAAAATCGCCGCCGAAAAGGAGATCACCTTCTTGAAAGATAAAAAAGAAGCTGAAATGGCGGATGCGGCGGTGGCGGTTGCCGGTAAATTTTTGGGCGCTAAGTTCGACGCCGGTAGCGATCGCAAATTGATCGAAAAACTAATTAGGGAAATCAAATAGCAATTAATTGGCCGCATATCCGGTTATGAAGAACGAAGAAAGCGAAATCCTGTCGCTTATTACGGCAATTCTTGCCGCATTAAAAGGACAGACGAAAGAAAAGAAAGAAATTATCAACGAGCTGACGACGGTTTTGAAACGCCAGAAAAAAGAGCATCTATTGCTTCCGCTTTTAGAAAAGCTCGAAAAAAATTATTTAAAAAGACGCAAGATCACTTTAATATTTTCCCGTGAGCAGCCGGATGACCTTATCAAGATGATTAAAGAAAAATTGTCAGGCATCCTCGGTGGTGATAAAATATTTGACGTTTTAATCGATAAAGACATTATTGGCGGGTTCCGTGTTAAAACCGATAAATTATTAATCAAGGCTTCGATTAAAGATTTTTTGGATTCCGCCAAATTGGATTCTGCTGAATTGAATTCTATTGAATCGGATTCTATCGAATCAGAATAACAAACCAGAACAATATGGATGAAATAAAGAAAATTAAAAATAAAATTGAACAAATCAAAATCAGTCCGGAGATCGAAGAGATCGGAGAGGTAATCGAAGTAAAGGACGGTATCTGTAAAATATCCGGGCTGGACAATGTCAGAAACTTCGAACTGGTTGAATTTGAACAATCGGCGCAATCAAAGGGCAATAAAAAAATTATCGGATTGGTTTTAAATTTGGAAGAATATGAAGTCGGAGCGGTTGTTCTCGGCCGTTATCGCGATATCCGTGAAGGGGATATCGTTAAAAGGACAAAAACTGTTCTTTCAGTCGGCGTCGGCGAAAAAATGATTGGCCGGGTTGTTGATCCTTTAGGCCGTCCGTTAGACGGCAAGGGAGAGATCCAAACAGAATCGGTAATGCCTCTGGAGCGAATGGGTCCGTCAGTTATCGAAAGAGAGCCGGTAAGATCCCCGCTTCATACAGGAATTGTCGCCATTGATACTCTGATTCCGATTGGCCGCGGCCAAAGAGAATTGATAATGGGCGATAGAGGCACCGGGAAAACGGCGATTGCTATTGATGCAATTGTAAACCAAAAAGAAGAAAAGAATCGCCCAGTCTGTATTTACGTGGCAATCGGCCAGAGAAAAGCGCGTGTTAAAAGATTAATCAAGGCACTAGAAGAAAAGGGAGCAATGGCTTATTCAATCGTTGTTGCCGCATTCAGCGACGACCCGGCAAGTTTTATGTATCTTTCGCCATATACCGGAGTGACAATCGGCGAATATTTTCGAGACAAGGGAAAAAATTCGCTGTTAGTCTTCGATGATCTTACCAAACAAGCCTGGGCGTGGCGGGAGATTTCTTTAATCTTGCGACGACCGCCGGGAAGAGAAGCATACCCCGGAGATATTTTTTATCTGCACTCAAAATTATTAGAAAGAGCGGCGCGGCTTTCCAAAGCTAAAGGAGGCGGCTCTTTAACGGCCCTGCCGATAATCGAGACTAAAGCCGGCGATA
>CAZUEG010000074.1:0-4275 GCA_964619495.1 uncultured Candidatus Saccharibacteria bacterium
ACGCTGTTTTCAATTCTTGAAACCTCATATTTGCCGACGTTTTCAATCTCGCTCTGAATTTTCGTTTCCCCGACCACATTCTCGTCGTAAACGATTACGGCTTTTTCCGATTCGTGATTTACTTTTGCTTGAGTCACCCCCGATAGACCTTTTAATTTTTCTTCAATTAAAATAGCGCAAGATCGGCAATCCATGCCTTTAATTTTAAATTTCACCTTCTTCATAGTTTAAACTTAAACTTAATGATAATTATTATCGTAATTTGTTTTTTATCTCGTCCCTCCGCAACTGGATCCGCTGCCGCAACCGCAGCCCTTGGCGCCGGAGGGAATAGCGTCATTATTATTTATGCTTGCGACATTTGCGGCTTGGGCATATCTGCCGGATTTTTCTGTTACAGTCTTGTCGTCAACTACTTCTATAATTCCCGACACCATCCCCATCCAGCAACTGAATTTATATTTGCCGGTTTTTGTCGGGGTAAATTCTTTAACACTTATCTGGCCGGGAGTTAAAGAAATTTCGTCGGCAAACAAACCGCGAGAGATAATGGCGTTAGTGCAGCCGCTAGTGCCGGTATCGGTAATTTCCCATCTCACCGGGACCCCGGCTTTGACTTTAAGATAGTTTGGCGAGTAGCCGGAAGCGGAAGCGCTCATTTTTAAGATTTGTCTGCCATTGACGATTGGCGGCAATTCCTCTTCGCTATTACCGTTAACTTGTTGGCTATCGGGGATTATTTTGATATTGCTTAAGCTGGAAAATCCCAAGACATTCAGTTGGGCATTGATATTATAAAAAGCGAAAAACAAAACTAAAACACCGGCAATCTTTAAGAATTTATTAGCCAAATGCGGCTTTTGGGAAAACTTGATAGAGGATAAGCCGATTATTAAAAGAGCCGGCAGCGTCCCTAAGGCAAAAAAGAGCATAATTAGGGCGCCTTGAATCGGACTTCCGGAAATTAAAGCCAGCCCCTGGGCGGTTATCGTGAAACCGCAAGGCAGGAAAAAAGTCAGCGCCCCCATTAAAAGGGGCATATATTTCCCCTGGAACTTGGTTTCATCGGCAATGTGTCTGGTTATAAACTTAGGCATTGTGAATTGGAATTTACGGAAAGCTTTCACTCCCAGCATCTGCAAGGATAAAAAGAACATCATTATCGAGACGACAATAACTAAAATAGAGGTAAGGCCTATGGAAACTTGCAATTTGCCACCAATGGCGCCGATAATACCTCCCAATAAAGCGTAAGAAATAATTCTTCCGATATTAAACATTAAATGGGGTTGAAATTTTTGCAGAGTCGAACTTCCTTCCGAGTACATTTCCAGCCATTGCTTCGACATCGAAAGAATTAAGCCGCCGACAAGCGCCGCGCAACTGGAGATGCCCGCCAAAAGTCCCAAAAGAAAAAAAACCGGTAGGGATGAAGTCGAGTTAACGCTTATTAAACCGGCAAGATTGCTGTTTTTAATGATAAAAAATCCGACAATGATAAGCAAAACCGCGCCGGTGATCGTGAAAAAATCGCTTCTTTCCTTCTCTACGGCGTTTTCCATTGGCTGGTTAGAGAAAAGATAGCTTTCTCTTTTAAACATCTCGTTCAGTGTGTAAATGCTTGGTTCTTCTCCCTGACAGGTGACAAAAACTCTCCCTTTGTCGGTCGACGCCTCAACTGATTTTATTTCTTTTAAGGCAGATAGTTTTTTCTCTATTAAAACTTCGCAGGAAGCGCAACGCATGCCCTTAACAAAGTATGTATGTTTTTTGTCGCGGAGAGTCCTTCTTTCATTTCCTGCGATACTTGAAATCCAAGCCCTTGAATAGCTTCAAGCAGTTTATTTTGGGAGATTTTACTGTCGTCGAATTCTATTAAGGTTTCGCCGTTTTTTTCATCAACGGCAACATTTTTTACTCCCCCCAAAACGTCAATTTCGGTTTCGATTAATAACTTATCGTTTTCCGAACGGATATTATTAATTTGAAATTTTATTCTTTTGAACATAATTTATTTGTTGAATAACTTAGTAACCTTTAAGATTTCCTCGGCCATTTCTTGTTTCCGCTTTCCGTTTTTTGAATTCATTGCCGCCTTAAGGCAGGTATGGAGATGGTTTTCCATCAGTAATTCGTGAGAAGAGCGGAGAAGGCCGATTACCGCTAGGTTTTGCTGCATGATATCAATGCAATAACGGCCGTCTTCAACCATATTGATGATTTTAGCAAGCGAACTTTGCGCTTTTTTAAAAGCGATTAACGATTTTTGCTTATTGTTTGTTTCTGGCATATAATTGGCTTTATTGGATAATTTACACCCATACCTACGGTACAGGTATGGCAATAGCTTAGCACCGCTTAACCGCCTGTCAATAGCGCTTGATTTTTTTTGTGATGTCCGTATATAATGGCGGATAGGGATATGCTTTGCGGGTATCGTATAATGGCAATACATCAGATTTCCAATCTGACGACACGGGTCCGATTCCCGTTACCCGCTCCAATTGGGAAATCGAGGGTGCTGCGTCAGCAGCGCCCATCTGTTTAGCGCTTCAAATCGGACTTTTTTATCGCAGAGCTGCCAGTTCGAGCCAATTTTTTGTAAGAAGCTTCGCTTCTCTCCCAAATTTTCAGAATTTATTAAGAAATTGGCTTGGTGAGCCGCTAAAATAAAATTTCTCATGGGTTCGAGCCAATAATTTCCCTTTCGCCCAAAATCAGTTAATTTTTGTTTTAACTCAGTTTTCCTGTTTATTAATTCTTCTTTTTTCTGCTTGTATTCTTCAAGATCAATTAAATCGTCAAGCTGCATATTTAAAAGTTTTGAAAGCTTCATTTCAATTTCCCCCATCTCTTTCTGTAGATTTTGGCCGAAAGATTTTGACGATTGGCCTATTTGCTTTTCTTCTTGGTCAAGCTTATTCAAAATCGGTTTCAACCAGTCGTCTGGTAAAGCAACTTTTTGAAAAATGTCGTTAACCTGGGGAAAAAGATCGTTCTCGTTGAGAAATTTTTGGTGACAATCAGTATCTTTCTTGGTGCAACGGTAATAGCGGAAAACCAAACCAGATTTTTTAGTGTGCTGTTTGGCGGTAATGCTTCTACCACATTCACCACATTTAAAAATTCCAGTATAAGTAAAATTGTAATCTTGGTTTTCTTTTCTTGGTTTTCCGCGATCGGCCATTACCCGCTGCACTTTTTCAAAAAGTTGCTTGGAATTTATTGGCCCATGGACTCCTTCGTAGAGTTCACCTTTGTATTGAAAACAGCCGTAATAAAAAGGGTTTTGGAGTATTCGTTGTAAAGTTGCGTTTGATAGTTTCCTTTTTGATCTTGGGCTCACCAAGCTCAAAGAAAGCGCCAATTTTTGCAAATTATCAAGCGTGTATTTACCAGTGGCATACGCCAGAAATAATTTCTTAACCTTTCGCCAGGTTTCCGGGCCTTTAAGAATAGTGTGATTTTTCAATTCATTGATGTAACCAAGAGGAGCACAACCTGGATAAATTCCTTTTCTTAATTTCTGGCGCATGCCCCGCTTGATGTTTTCCGAAAGATTATCAACATAGTATTTGCTTTGCCCGAAAGCAATGTTTAGCATAAACTTTTCCTGCGAGGTATTTTCCATCCAAAATGTGGGAAACTTCAATGCCTGCAAATGTCCGCAGTCCAATAGGTAGATTATTTTCCCGCCGTCCACGGAATTGCGCGCCAATCTGTCAGGGTGCCACGCCAAAATTCCATTGGCTTCGCCTTTTTCAATTCGTTTTATCATTTCGTTAAAAATCGGCCGACCCAGAATTTTGGCCGATTGCTTTTCCACCAGCTCATCAACAATGTTGAGATTTTCCTGTTTGGCAAAAGCGCGCAATTCTGCGATTTGATCTTCAATAGATCTAACTTGTTTATCTTCAACACCTGTGGACTTGCGGGCATACAAAAAGAATTTTTGCATAGATTTTGTTGTTTAATTTTATTCAATTTAAATGGCCGCCCTTGGTGCACACAACCCAACGAATTGGATTAGTTCCAAAGACGGCCATTAAAAAATTCGTTGGGAAGTCGTGTGCAATATTATTATACCACGTCAAATTAAAATGCAAAAATTCTTTTTGTCGGGCAAAGCAAAAAACGAGACGGAATTAAAAATCGTAAACGACGACCTCATTTTGCAAAACCACGGGTCCCGCCTTGGCGAGACGAGCGGAACTAATTCCCCTCTCAAAACGCAATGGGCGGCGCTTTGCGCCGCCCGCGATTTCGTCGGGAAAA
>CAZUEG010000075.1:0-4254 GCA_964619495.1 uncultured Candidatus Saccharibacteria bacterium
AAGATATCGCTATATGATTCATCGAGGATATATTTGGCGATTTCTTTGGGGTCACTGGGATTTTTGACGTCAAATAGCGATATTTTTATTTTCCAGTCTTCTTTCCCGATACCGATAATCAGGTCTTTATTAATCGGGTAAAGGTATCCAGAATATCCGGGAATTTTTAATTCGCCTTTCAGTCGCGGATTTCTCGGGTTGCTTAAATCAAGCACATAGAACGGATCCGTCTCTCTAAACGTAACAAGATATCCCTTGTCTTCGATAAATCTGACCGAGTAGATTTTTTCCGTTAACCCTAAGTTTATGACTTTTCCGGCGACATTCAGGTTCTGATCCAGGACGTAGACATCGTTAGCCGTTTCCCCGCTTCCCAAGCCGTTAAACACTCCCCATCTTTGGCCGATCGTCACTGCTACCCGCAAGTAATTATTATATTCGTCCACTGAAAACTGGTTTAACAGATGTCCGGAGATGCTTCCCACCGCCTTAACCGATAGGTCGCTGACGCCGATTTTCACAATTCCCGTTTTTTCCAAATCTCTTTGGTGTTCTTTATAATAATCGTTCATTCGGTTGGTTAATTCGTTTTCGATCCTTAATTTCTCGTCACCCGACAAACTGCTCACATAACGCTCCCAGATTTGCTGAAATTCCGTCATTTTTGATTGCTGGCTGATATCGTAACCGTCAAGCTTCTTAAGGCGGGTTACCATATCTTTCGATACCAGATCGGTTGCCTTCTCCTCAATAAATCTCGCCATAAACGCGATAATGCTTTCATAGTAAGGATAAGTGGCATAGATCGCGTTTTGAGACATATATACCGTCGACATTCCCGAGGATCCGACAAAAGAGACCTTCTTTTCCGTGTTGCCGTTTGACGAATTGACTTGCATTACCGTATAGGCGCTATCGATGGGAATTGGGCTGACCGGATGATAGATATCGGTGCATTTAATTTCCATTGGGTTGCCGTTTAGAGTCATTATTCTTATCGGGCAGGGATAATCAATATTCACCGTTGTGGCGCTAATTAAATATATCTTGTCCCCATATAAGCGAACACCAACTAGTCGGGTGGAATTTTCTAATTTTAATGTCCATTTTTCCTTAGGACTTAACGGATCACTAACATCATAGCCCGTTATCTGATTGTCATTAGAAAATACAACTAAAATATTTTTTACCAAAAGCAAATCCCCCGTTTTGGCAATTTCAGAAATTTTTTTAATGGATGCCGGAGGATATGCGTTGATAACCTTTGTTTTCGGCGATTCGTAGGGATAAGGCGGCATTATTCTTTCCTGAACGTTAATCATCGGTTCGCGCCAACCGCCCCATATATTCTGCGAAGCAAAATAGATATTCTTGCCGTCGGTCTTTACAATATCCGGCTCGTCAATGCCGATTACTTGAACATTGGTAGTGGAAACCCTATCCGGCGTTGATTGGCTACCCGTAACAGACAGTTCTTTATCAACAATCATGTTCGGTTGGGGAGCACTTGCTTCTGAAAAGTTACGGCCATCAGCTCCCAAACCATAATATGATTCATATCCTTGCGACTTAAGCAAATATTCCTTGAATTCCGCCAGTGAAGAAAATTTTTCCAGTTCTTTAATTTTTGGCTCATTCACCGGAAAAAATGAAATATGGGGCAGATTGATCGCCGGCCATTTTATGGAAAAACTGGGTATTGTAAAAACTCCCTTATCTTCTAAGGCGATACCGGCGACGGCAATCGAGGCCACCAGGGCGATAATCAAAAAACCAACCGTTTTGTTAACCTCTTTATTCACAAAGTTAATTATATTATTAATCGATTATTTATCCTTTTAATACAATATAACACCGGTAATCATAAAAAGTTGCGCCGTCGGGTTTTTCCCGCTTTCGCGATCTTCACCGTTTTCCGCTTCCCTTGCGCTATCTGATTGCCATAAAATACACGATAACGCCAACCGCCAAAACAACCGCCAAAACGATTAAGGCGGTAATCGCCGAGAATCCGTTTTGTTTTGTTATTTTTATTTTCATATCCTTTATCGTTACCATTATCTTATCAGTTTTGGTTAGAAACGAAAAACTTCAAGGTCGTCGACAAGCGATAAGATAACGCCATTTGCCATATTGATCTTTTAAAAACTCCGCGCGATACCCGTATTTTTTTAGCATTATTCCAATTGATTTTTTTTGCGGACTGTCGAATTCCATATATATTAATCCGTTCTTCTTAAGGTGCCCTATTGCCTGCCTAAGAAAAGGTTCGATTAACGACAAGCCGTTTTTACCGCCAAAAAGCGCCTGATGTGGTTCGAATTTATAAACCGATAGCGGCAGATTATTGAGACAGGCCTTGGGAATATATGGCGGATTAGCAAATATCGCGTCATATTTTCCTTTTATTTTGTCAAAAATGTCGGACTTGATTACTTGATAACGGTCTTTCCTGATCTTATTAAAGGCAATATTGATCTTTATTTGTTTAATAAAACGTTCGCTTGTCTCGGCGAAATCAACCCGGCAATTGCCAATATTCTTTAACAAACCAATACCAATGCATCCCGAACCGCTGAATATGTCTAAAAAAGAATATCTTTTTTTTGTACCGCTCTCCTTTATCTCGTTAACCGCCTTCTCCACCCACCATTCCGTTTCCGGACGCGGAATAAGCGGTTTTTTTGATAGATCAATATGGCAACCTAAAAAATGGCAATAACCGACAATATAGTCAACCGGCTCGCCTCTTTTTAACCGTTTAAGGTCAGTGGTAATTAACCGTTTGTTTTTAGGCGAAACACTGTTGTATTTTTCTTTAACCACCCATTCCCACGCTTTTTTTGAATACTTATTCATTAGTATATTTTACCCCCGATTGGAAATCCGGCAAAAGAAAAACCCGCGAACGGGTTTTTCTTTTGTTCTCTATCCGATTTAATTGTTGATCATTGCCTTAAGCGACTCAATGGTGCTTGCCATCTCTTTCATCATTTTTTCTAAAGCGTTAAGTATCGCTGAATAATCAGGGCATATCGGTTTCGGGCAGGCCGGTGTCGGACAAATAGAGGTTCCGGTAATCGAGAAAGGGGCGTCGCTTGTGTCTTCTTCAAATAACGGGTAGCCGGGATTTGACACATCTGTCGCAAGATAGTCGCGGGTTATCGCCTTGTCGGCTTCTTCTGCGTTAATCATCGGAATGATTTGCGGACCAGAAGTAATCCTAATAACATAGCCGCTACCATTAGCAACGTCGCTGGGTATCTGCCATGTATACCAACCGCTGAATAAATCAACTATGGCAATGTGCCTGACGAATAAATACTTAGGCGGGATAATACAATTATCGGTACCGCTTGGATTTTTTTGGCAAACGGTAATGTTATAGTTCAAACGCATTAAATCAATTGACGCCCTGCGAAAAATCGGGTAATTATATCCCGTGTTGTATGTGCGGATGGCACTCCATTGAATCGTCTGTGTTTGGCTTCTATCCCACGTTTCTCCGCCATTGGGAGATATCACTTTTATATCCAGATCAATCGGATAGATGCATTTTTCTGTTGCTTCGTCTACAATTCCGGTCTCGGAAATCTTGCATATCTTCTGAATCTGCTTTATTGCTTTTTCCGTTATCGCGCCAAAATATCCGGTAACTAAGCCGCTTGGATAAATTTCCGGATTAGTTTTTAAAACTTCTTGAAGAATTTTGACTTCTTCGCTACGGCTTCCTATCGACAAGCCTGTTGTCGACGAGACTGCTCCAGCTTGACTGGAAAACAGCAAGCCGACCATTCCGGCAATAATCAATATTTTTTTATTCATTTTTATTATCTGCTGTTATTTCTAATAATTTCCCGACTCTGTTGTATATATGTACAACGGGGAATTAAATTTTAGGTTGCATTATGCCTCGCGGGTTACTTATCGGGCACGGCTTTAACCTTTTCCTTCCATTCCTCTTCTCCCTGCTTCAAAATTAAATATATGTTTTTTGCCTGATCCGACCCCGGCATCAGGTCAAATTGGCCATCCGTCTTGATTAGTTTTAAATCCGGCCGGATAATTTCAATCCTGTCAACCACCGTTTCAACCGAAAGCCGGTTTGCTTGTTCGCCGCGCTGACCGATAATTTCATTAACCGCTTGCTGGCTCCCGCTCTCAATTACCGTTTGTTGCTCTAGTTTTTTCTCTACTCTGATTACTTTCCTGTCCGTTAGATTAATCTCCACAAGATAAATACCGCCGCCCGTA
>CAZUEG010000076.1:0-4249 GCA_964619495.1 uncultured Candidatus Saccharibacteria bacterium
AAAAGCCGCGCTAAAATAACCGTCCGGATAAAATAAAGAATTTTTATCACAAACCTCTCAAAAAATATCAAAAAACTCCCTCGAACCACCTGTTGTCCGGTTGCGCCTGACGTCCGCCAAACGCCAATAAATCTATTTTTAATATTTAGAAGTGACAAAAATTTTCTCTTCCTTAAGATAATTAAATATCGCTTCGGCGATCATTTGATAGCCACCGCCGATCGGATGACTTTCTAGCGTTTCGGAATATAATTTGACATTATCTCGTAGGCCATTAACCTGAAAAGCTGATGTGTCTATACATAATAGCCTGTTATTCTTACAAAAATTTAAAAAATCGTCTTTAAGTTCGGTCTCTTGTTTTAAAAGCTCCCAAAATGAGACGTCGACATCACCCATTGCGTCAACCTTTTTAAAATAAGTGCCGTAAACCAGCTCTTTGGTCGGAATAACCGCAATGATCAGTTTTTTATCTTTATCTTTAAGCTGCCGGTCCATTTCAGAAAAAAGATCTTTAGTTATCCGGTAACCCTCCCCCGTTTTTCCGTTTTTAATATTAACCGTTTCTAAGCGGTCGGCGATACTCAAAATAGTTTTAATGTTGCCAGCATCATAAACAAAACCGATGTTCTGATTGTTTATCAAATACTCCTCAATACCCTTGTTCATATCATCATTGCCCCGGACCAGTTTTAATTTTTCTCTTAGCTGGCGCGTCGAATCCCCCAAAAAAGAATACAGCCTGCTATGGTCCCTTAGCCAAAGCCGGGTTTTTAAGATTTTCATCTGCCAAAAATTTGGCACATAACCAAATTGCAACATTAAAGTCTCGTTATTCTTTTCATCAAAAGGCCGGTTGGTCGCGGCTGTGCCGCTCGCATTAAAAGACGGGTCTCTAAATGCCCGCCAATTATCATTCTGATAAACTGCGTCAAAAGCATTTGCCAGATCATTGCCCAGATAAAAACCGACGATTATCAAATCCGGCTCCAGGCTCAAAGCTTCTTCCGTTAAATAATAATACTGCGCCGGCCCATATCCTCCGAAGCCCATATTATAAACTGTTTTCCCCGACAAATTAGACAGAGCCTGAGGCCAGGCTTCATTCATTTCAGCATTAAATCCTTCGGTTAAAGAATCGCCCAAAGCAACAATGTCTGCTTTATTAAGAGCCGACTCGTTCCGGAAACCATTTTCGTCCCATCGCACACCCGGATTTCCTCGATAGCCCAAAATAGGATCAGAAACCCTGCTAAGAGGAAAAAAGGCGCGAAGAAATAGCTCGCCAAGCACTAATGCGAATATCAAACCGGCGGCGGCCAAGCCCATGTTAATAAAAACACTTTTTAGCTTCTTGCTGTCATCAGCGACAAACGAATTATTCTCCATAACCCTGTGTTATTGGTTTAAAACATTGTATAAATGAACGGCGCCACCACGCTTCCTTGCGCAAAAATTAAAAGCGCGCCGATTAGCACAAAAATAATTACGATCGGCAAAAGCCAATATTTTTTTCTCTCCTTAAAAAATTTGAGAAGGCTTATAACGATTTGAAGTTTGTTCATTTGATTATTACTAATTTAATACATCTGTTCAAAATCTTTAGCGTCGTATGGCCGGCTATATTTAATCCAATATGTTTGGCGGCCCTTATCGATTTTTTGATTCAAGGGGTCTCGGCCGAACAAGCGCGATAGCAAGCCGATCGGCGTTAAAAGCAAATAAAAGATAATTGCCAAAATTATCCGGGAGACGAAAAATCCCACCGCTATCGCAAGCCCCATCCAGAGTAAATATAGATATAAAAGCAGCCTGGGCAAAAGCAGGCCGGCGGCTATCAACAAACCGCCCAAGATACCCAGAACAACCAAAAACCGACCGCCAAGAAAAAAACCCAAAAGCACAAAGAGCCCCCCGACCAAGAAGCCAAACTCTCTCAAGCGTTTCTTGTCTCGATTTATTTGGTTAATCTCAATTTGTAAATCGTTGATTATTTTCATAAATTTTTGGAATTTAATTACTAGTCCAATTCGTATGTCTTTTTCCAATCTTCACTCTCGCTAAACCTCGGCTGGTCGTTTTTGTCCAGCAAAAAATTCCCCAAAACCAAATGATCCATTTCGGTTCGCATAAAACATTTATAGGCGTCTTGCGGCGAACAGACGATCGGCTCGCCCCGAACATTAAAAGAAGTGTTAACGATAACCGGACAACCAGTTTTTTTATAGAATACCTCAATTAAGCCATAATAACGAGGATTGGCTCTTTTATCAACTGTCTGCAGGCGAGCGGAATAATCAATGTGAGTTATCGCCGGTACCTCCGAGCGGATAATTTTTAGCTTTTCGATTCCCCACAATTTCTTTTCATTGTCAGCCATCTCACGCCGTTTATCCGACCGTACGCGGGCGGTCAAAAGCATATAGGGCGACGGACGATCCATCTCGAACCACTCCGAAACGCGCTCAACCAAAACTGAGGGAGCGAATGGCCGGAAACTTTCTCTAAATTTAATTTTCAGGTTCATTTTTGTCTGCATTTCCGAAGAACGGGCATCACCGATAATTGAGCGGCAACCCAATGCTCTCGGACCAAACTCCATCGGCCCACTGAACCAGCCAACGATCTTTTCATTTACCATCAAATCAGCGATCTCGTTGAATAAAACGCCATCATCGTCAACCCGGCGGTAAGGAATCTTTTGTTTTTCCAAGAATTTCCGAATCTCCTCGTTGCTATATTCCGGGCCAAGAAGAGACCCCTTTTGGCCATCTTGTTCAGCATTGACAATCCGCGGCTTATCGAAATATTGATGCCAAGCAAACAAAGCCGCGCCCAGAGCCCCGCCGGCATCACCGGCTGCCGGCTGAATCCAAATATCTTCGAACGGCCCCTCGCGCAGAATTCTTCCATTAGCAACACAGTTTAAAGCAACCCCGCCGGCCAAGCATAAATATTTCTGACCGGTAATTTTATAAATATAATTCGCGATTTTCAGCATTATTTCTTCCGTCACTACCTGTAAAGACTTAGCTAGGTCCATTTCTTTCTGCGTTAATTCCGATTCCGGCTGACGCGGCGGGCCGCCAAAAAGGCGGTCAAACTTTTTGCTGGTCATGGTCAATCCAGCGACATAATTAAAATAACTCATATTCAGCCTAAAGGAACCGTCGCTCCTAACATTGATTAAATTCTTATAGATCAACTCAACGTATTTCGGCTCGCCATACGGAGCCAGCCCCATCACTTTGTATTCGCCAGAGTTAACCTTAAAACCGGTGTAATAAGTAAAAGCCGAGTAGAGCAGCCCCAAAGAATGAGGAAAATGAATCTCGGAATCAATTTTTATTTTATTATCCTTGCCAACGCCAAAAGAGGTAGTTGTCCACTCGCCCACCCCATCGACGGTTAAAAAAGCTGCCTCTTGAAAGGGCGAGGGGAAAAAAGCAGAAGCAGCGTGAGATTGATGGTGTTCGATAAAAATTATTTTTCCTTTATAACCGATTTCCTTAGCGATGATCTGCGGCATCCATATTTTCTCCCTGATCCAGATCGGCAAAGCCATTAAATAAGATCTTATGCCCTTCGGCGCGCAAGCCAGATAGCTTTCTAAGATTCGTTCAAACTTTAAAAACGGCTTGTCGTAAAAAGCGACAACATCAATGTCGTCAATCTTAACGCCCCCTTTTTCCAAACAAAAATCAACGGCTTTTCGGGGGAAGCCGGCGTCGTGCTTTTTGCGGGTAAATCGTTCTTCCTGCGCGGCAGTAATAATTTCCCCGTCGCGCACCAGACAAGCCGCGCTATCGTGATAGAAACAAGAAATTCCTAAAATATTTGTGCTCTTTCCCATGCTTTGTAATTAAAATGGCTTAATATTTCTGACTAAAAAATCCGCGATCTTAATCCTTCAATTCGTAAAGCAGCGCCTTCTTGTCCGCGAAATTAAACTCTTGCACAAAAGACAACTGGGCGGGAGAATTTACCGGATTCATCAAATACTCAAACTGGGGATACGACTTAGTCAAATATCTGTTTTCGACCATTAAATAATTAATTTTCTTGGCCGCCATAAAACTTATGACATCTTCAATGTTTGAATAGATAGGAAATATCGCACACCCGGCTCCGGCATAAAAACTGACATCTGGCTTGCGCGCCAAAACCACCATCCCGAACAAGCCAAAATCAGCCGGAAACAAAAGCCGCGCTAAAATAACCGTCCGGATAAAATAAAGCGCTTTTATCA
>CAZUEG010000077.1:0-4228 GCA_964619495.1 uncultured Candidatus Saccharibacteria bacterium
TCTGCATGAAAATACTAATGAGAAGACTATTCTTCAACACACGAACACATTAAGACTATTTAGCCTGTCCAGAAAACTTATTAGCTTCTCGGAAAATACCCCCGCGGATTCTGTGTGAGTGTGAGTAATTTGTAGTTAGGGAGCAAATTTTCTTTATTATCGATAATTCACTGTTCTAATTACAAACTCGTCGCTGTGTCGCGTAATAAATTTACTACGTAAATTTAAACGCGACTAACCACGTTTAAATTTTCTTCTGAAAATTTATTACGTGGTGTCGGAGGAGGGATTCGAACCCTCAAGGGTTTCCCCATTGGATCCTAGGTCCAACGCGTCTGCCGGTTTCGCCACTCCGACGGTAGTATCTGGCTAAAATGATACAATATTCCCATAAAAAAAACAGCGGTTGCCCGCTGTCTTTTTTGTATAATTCACTAAACTCCCAAAATCGCTTTTACCAATGCCGGTACTGCTCTGGCAAGGAAGGCAATCGCCATTCCGACCGCGGCGTAAATGATGTAATTTCTCCCGGTAGTTATCTTTTCCGGATCGCCGGCGGCAGTCAGGATGCTGAACGCTCCCAGCATCACGAAGATCATTACCACGGTGACGATAAAGATGAAAATATAGTCAACCAGGGTATTGATCGTGTTTAAGGTGCAATACATCCCCCAGTTGTTGGTTACGGCACAGTACGTTGCCCCCGCTACGGCGAATTTACATGTCGCATTGGCACTTGGTCGAACAACACTGTCTGCCGCGCAAGGTACGCCGTCAACAGTCACCGCTCTCCGCATTTTACAACACTCGCCTGGTCCTTCTATATTAGTCGCCGCAGAAACAACAACCGGTAAAACAGAAACAGCAATGGTTAAGATTGTCAAGATCGCAAATATTTTTTTCATTTTTTTGTTTTTTTTATTCCCAACCTTTAAAATCGGATTAAGTTAGATTGTCTCAAAATGATTAAACTCCCAAAATCGCTTTCACTAATGCGGGAACCGCCCTGGCAAGAAAGGCAATCGCCATTCCGACCGCGGCGTAAATGATGTAATTTCTCCCGGTAGTTATCTTTTCCGGATCGCCGGCGGCAGTCAGGATGCTGAACGCTCCCAGCATCACGAAGATCATTACCATGGTGACGATGAAGATGAAGATGTAGTCAACCAGGGTGTTGATCGTGTTCAGGGTGCAATACATTCCCCAATTATCTTTTCCGTCCGTAACTGCAACTTTTACGCCACCAATATAGCAGGTTACAGCGCCAACAACCGCACTCGAACCCACGATAGCTCCCGCAACGGCTTCATCGCCATCAATAGTCACCGATCTCCGCATTTTACAGCATTCACTTGGCCCTTCCATGTTGGTTGCCGCAGAAACGACTGCCGGTATTACAGAAACGGCGATGGTTAAAATTGTCAAAATCGCAAATATTTTTTTCATTTTTTTGTGAGAATAGATTAACTCGACCTTTCTGTTAACAATACGACCGTTTAATAATAATCATACACTATTTGAAAATGCCGGTGATCACCGCCGCCAATGCTTTGGCGGTGATAATAATCACCAAGCCGATACCGGTATAAAGGAAAATATTCATTGCTGTTTTGACCTTAGCGGGATCGCCGGCGGCGGTAAAGATATAAACCGCGCCGACAAGAATCATCAAAGGGGCAAGTCCCAACCCTACCCAGAAAATAAAATTGGCAATTTTATTAATTAATTCGGAAAAAGTGCTGACGCACGCCGGATTGCGGAAACATATCGTTCCCGTAGGACAAAGATCGCCACAAGTTCCTTTTGTCGCGCCTCCAACTAATTTTCCATTATTATCAACGCATTTTAACGAACCGGTGCACGCATCGGCAGCGGTACATTCTTCGCATATCTTCTTCGTCGCAAAAATTGTCTGCGGAAAAATTGCTATTACAACAAAGAAGACAAATATCGCTATATACCTTCTACTTCTGGTCATAGTCTTACTTTACCAAAATTATACCATAATGATAGCCCCCCGCGTCAAATTCCTCCGATAAAAATAAATTCAGCTCTCCGGCAAGAGTCTTCAGGTCTTCGACGGCAACTTCTCTCCCTTTGGGTCCGGTGGGGGCATTCTTCTTCCAATCAACAATCAGTATCTTTCCTTCCGGCCGGACAACCCGTTTTCCTTCGCTTAAGACTGCTTTTTTGTTATCTACCTGAAAAAGAAGGTTGGTTATCAGCACCGCATCCAGCGAATCGCTGCCAATTCCTTTGATCGCTGATCCGCTTTCGACATCGGCGTTTATCGTCAGGATATTCATTACTCCCTCCATCTGTGCCCGGCTATTTAAAACTGATAGCGGCGCCTCTTGGACATCGACGGCATAAACAAACCCATCTTTCAGCTTCTTGGCGAGGGGAATTGCCCAGCCGCCCGAACCGCAACCCAAATCGGCAGTTTTCGCCGAATCAGACAAGGCGAGTTTTTCGATAACTTGCGCCGGATTAAGAAAACCCTCCATATTGTTTAATTTACAAATAAACAATTTAAACAATAAATTCAAATCACAAATGACAAATCAAATTCAAAATTTGAAATTCAAAACCATCGAGTTTAAAATATTTGCTTTATGGTTTAGATATTGATTTGTGGGCATGCTTTGCTTTTTGCTTTGGTCATTTGAATTTCACTAGATGCATGTTGCCGAAGCTACTTTATCGCCTTCGTCAAGACGCATTATTCTTACTCCTTGCGTTGCCCGTCCCAATACCGGAATGCTTTTTATCTCCGTCCTTATAACCTGGCCTTTTTGAGAAATTACAATCAAATCCTCTTCTTCGCCGGTTAAAAGCCAGGAGGCAATAACATCTCCCGTTTTGGCGTTGACGTTCGCCGTCTTTATTCCCCCGCCGCCGCGCCCCTGGGAACGGTATTCGCTAACTTCTGTTTTCTTTCCGTATCCGTTATCCATCACCACCAATAAGTACCGCTTTAGCGGTTTAGCGTTTTTGTCTTTCAAGTCGGCGGATTTAAGTTTCGAGCCGGCAATGATTTCCATTCCCATAATCTCGTCGTTTTTCTTCAGACGGATTCCCTTGACCCCGCTTGCCGGCCGCCCCATTTCCCGAATTTCCTTTTCTTCAAATCTGATTGCCTGGCCCTTTTTGGTAACCAATATGACGTCATCATTGCCGCAACTTTTCGTCACTTTTTTCAGAGAGTCGCCTTTTTTCAAAGTAATGGCAATCAGTCCCGACCGGCGGACATTGTTGAATTCGTCCAAAACCGTTTTCTTAACAATTCCGTTTCTGGTAACCATGATCAGGTTTTTCACTCCCTCGTCATGATCGGCCTTGTTGAGGGTAAAAAGCGACAGGACCCGGTCTTGGGGAGAAATTTCCAGAAAATTCAACAGGCCGCGCCCCCGCGCCACCCGCGTTCCTTCCGGTATTTCATATACCGCCGTCCGGAACACTTTGCCGGAATCGGTAAAAAACATCAGAGAGTCATGAGTCCGGCTCGATAAAAAGTGCTCGACAATATCATCCTGCATTGTTTTCATTCCCAGTAGCCCCTTGCCTCCGCGGTGCTGGATTTTGTAAACCGTCGGATTGATCCTTTTGATGTAACCTTCGTGAGTCAAAGTAACAACCGTCTCCTCGTCGGGAATCAAATCTTCTTCGGCAATCTCGCCAACCTGCTGATTGATTACTTTTGTCCGCCGGCTGTCGCCGAAATTATTCCGCAACTCGATTATTTCTTTCTTTATTATCTCTTTAATTTTTTCCGGGCTTTTCAAAATCGCCATCAGCTCTTTAATCAGCTTCAGTTTCTCATTTAATTCTTCTTCGATTTTCGACCGCTCCAGTTTTGCTAATTGGTGCAGCCTCATCTCCAAAATCGCCAGCGCCTGAATCTCGGTTAATTTAAATCTTTTAATCAGCCTGACTTTGGCGTCATCTTTATTTTCCGAACCGCGGATTAATTTTATCACCGCATCGATATTGTCTAAACAAATCTTAAATCCTTCAAGAATATGGACCCGTTCTTTGGCCCGATCGAGATCAAATTTTGTCCGCCGGTAAACCACCTCTTTGCGGTGACTGATAAAATAGCTCAATAAATCGTTAAGAGCGAGAACTCGAGGCTCGACCCCGTTAACTAATGCCAGCATATTTAAGTGAAACGATTTCTGAAGATCGGTAAATTTGTAAAGACGGTTTAAAATCTTCGCCGGATATG
>CAZUEG010000078.1:0-4118 GCA_964619495.1 uncultured Candidatus Saccharibacteria bacterium
TGGCACGCCAGCCATTACATCAAAACCGAAATGGATAAAATTTTCGGGTATGAGAGTTTTAGATCAAATATAGTTTGGTGTTACAAAACACGAGAATTTTCAAAAAGGTATTGGAACAGAAAACATGATGATATATTGTTTTATTCAAAAACCGATAAATATGTTTTCAATTGGGAGGATAAAGGCGTAATGGAGCCATATTCTGAATCGACGATAAATAAATATAAACTCCAAGACAATAAAGGACTTTATCGTTTAGTCGGCCGTGGAATTAAAGAAAGTCCAATAAGATCCGCAAAGGATGTTGACCCAAAATGGGAAAAAACACACCCAGAGTTGGTTGTGCGAAATTATATTAAAGAAGGTTATGCGCCAAGTGATTATTTTATTATAGATATAATTAATCAAATTGCATCAGAACGACTTGGTTATCCCACCCAAAAACCCGAAGCGCTTTTGGAAAGAATTATAAAAGCGTCGTCTAACGAAGGCGATATGGTGGCGGATTTTTTCTGCGGCGGGGGCACGACCTTGGCAGTGGCGCAAAAATTGAAAAGAAATTTTATCGGTTGCGATTCTTCGCGAGTGGCGATTTCCGTCACGCTTGACCGTTTGGTGAAAATCGGTGAGGAAATGAGTGGAGTGAAAAGTAATATTCATAAACAAGATAAAGAAATAAAACAGGAAAAATTAGGCATTCAATTCGACAAAGTGCCCAACATAGAGGTTTCGTATATTGGCGTTTATCCAACGGAGAAATTTGCCAGTATTTCGCAGGAAGATTTTATAGATTTTGTTTTAACTTGCTATGGCGCCAGTAAAAACACAGCGCAAGGCGTGGCGCATGGTTTTCGTCCGCCGAACCAAAGCGAGCCGATTTTAATTGGGCCGGCAAATCCAAAAGAATCAATCAGCGGCAAAGAAGTGAAAGCGTTTTTTGACGAGATAAAATCGCGACTTGAACCGAATAAATTAGTCAGCGCTAAAATAATCGGTTGGCGGTTTAACAGAGAGATTACACAATACATAAAAATTCTTGAAAATTATATTTTTAAAAACAATCTACCGGTAAGGCTTGAGTTAATTCCCCTTGATTCAAAAGAATTTCGGGCAAGGGTGCTTCAAAGGTATCCGGACGCGAACGACGCGGAATTTTTTCTGCGGTTTTCCAAAGCGCCGGTTATTGGCGACATCAAAGTTAAAAAAATTAATGGCTTGGAACCCACCTCCGCCAAGGCTTCGGCGGGCGAGTACGAATTTGAAGCAATTGACGCGTTTTCAACCAACGAAGGCGGTTGGCTAGTAAATTGCCAGTGGGATTTTGATTATCAGGAAAACCATTTTTCCGCGCATAAAGATTATATTTTGTCGCGGGAGAAGATAAAAGATAAAAAACAAGGCGAGCAGTTTAAGGCGATATTGTCGGCAAGGCATATTTTTGACCTGTCCGCCGAAGTTTTAATGAAGGCGGGGAAAGAGGACGAATTTACAATCGCCTGTAAAATCCAAGATAATTTAGCAGGAGAGACAATATTTAGCAAGAAAATAAAAGCTTAAGGACATGTATCTAATGTATATAGACGAATCAGGAGATACTGTAACGCTCCAGCAAAATGGAAGCAGTGTTTTAGTTTTGACTGGTTGTATCATTGATGAAAAAGGAAAACGCGACATCGAGAGCAGTTTCAGGGAGATAAAAAAGAAATATTACCAAAATTCTGAAATAGAAATTAAATCAAATTATTTAAGATATGCAAACCCTAAAATAATCGATCCAGAAAAATTTTCTCCAATCAAATTATATGACCAGCAGCAATATAATTTATTGCAGACAGGAATACAAGGTTTTCTTAAAAAAGTTTCAATTACCTTAATCTCTGTTGTAATTGATAAAAAAGGATACTGGACAAAATATCCCTCGCAAAACCCATATCACGCGGCGTATATATTTTTAATGGAGCGTTTCCAAACATTTCTTTCCTATAAAGACGCTCTTGGCCTTTGTATTATTGATCCTCGCGAGGGTCGAGTTGTTGATAAACGAAATATAGACAGAGAATTGAATGATGTTCATCGTCTTTTGCAGTGGGAAAAAGGCGGATTTTGGAAACCCTGTCCGCGAATCATTGAAAAAGTTTTATTCTCAGATTCTTCCTTAACGATTGGTATACAAATTGCAGATTTATACTGTTACCCGGTTTATCATATTTTTCAATACAACAAAAAGAAGGATGAATATGAATGGTTTGATAAAATTTCATTACCAAAATTATACTACCATTCTATGGTTGTAACTCCTATGAATGAAAGTCATTTGCAACTGATTGATGGCGTTGGATTAAAATTTTTCCCAACAGAAACAAAAAAGGACTTCCGTTTTTATCAATGAAGTCCATTTTTGATGGGCGAGGATACTCCGCCTCGACCAAATCCAATATATCATAAACTTAGAAGTCAAGCAAGGGTTATCCACAGATAGAAAATATGCACTATTTTTTTAAACAACACGAGGAAAATTTTAAAGAATGGCGAAATTCGGGACATCAAGGTATTTCGCAAGCTGGCATTGATTTTTTGAAACATTTAGGTTCACGAAATTTTAAGCCGGATTTGACGATTGTGAAGTTTTGGAACGAAAAACAATGGGAAAAAGTTCAGTTAGAAGCGATTGAACGATGCGTTTATTCTTTTGAAGTTCTTGGAGAAAAAGATTTATTGACTAATATCGTTACCGGTGGCGGTAAAACGACAATCATTGGCGCGCTTATCGCTTATATGATGATTGTTCACGAACAATACAAGTTTTTAATCCTTACGCCAAATACAATTGTGCGGGAGCGGTTAGACGATGAATTTGATCCTGATTCACCAACATATATTTACAATGTTTTTCCATTTTTCTTTAATTCTTTTGAATCGTTAAAGACAAGAATTTCTTTACATAAGATGCAACCAACCGCTACCGCGGCCGGCATTCGTTCGGGAACGATTATTTTGGGCAATATCCACCAAATATACGAAAAAGGAGACAATTGGAAAGTGCTACGCGACAATGTGGATTCTCTTTGTATTTTTAACGACGAAGCGCACAATACCAAGGCCGAGCAGTACAATGATTTAATCGGAAAATTAAAACCGAAGCGGTTTTTTCGACTTGATACGACTGCCACGCCGGATCGGTTGGACGGATTGCATCCGGACAGTAAAATGATTTTTGTTTATGATATTGCGCAAGCGCTGGCAGACAAAGTTATCAAACGACCGGTTGTTTTTCATCCGGATGTGAAAAAAGTCAAACTCACTTATGAGGATTTGGAAACAGGCAAAACAATTTCCGCTGAAGAAGTGCCCTGGGAAGAAATTGAAAAACGGAAAATTCCCGCCCGGCGTTATATAACAAGCTTAAGACCAATGCGTCAACAGATAGCTATTGCATGCGAGCTTTTAAAAGAGCAAAGAATGCGAACGCCTGAACCATATAAACCACTCTTGTTTTTGGTCACATTTTCTATTGATGACGCTAAAAATATCGCCAGAGAGCTTGAAAAAATAGGAGAAAAATATGGAATTAAAAAAATTCTTTTGGTTCATAATGAACAAGAAGAAGAATTAAAAGAGGCAGCGCGTGATTTAAACAAAGACCCGCAAACAGAATATGACGCGGTGGTATCGGTGCTAATGCTTCGGGAGGGTTGGGATGTGCGCAATATCTCGGTTATTTTATTATTTAGAAAATTTTGTTTTAAAGAAGTGGACGGTCAGATTTTTTCGGTATATGGTCCGCAAGTAATCGGCCGCGGTTTGCGTCGGATGAGCAAAGATCCAGAAAAGTGGGAGATGCTTTTTATTGTTGACCATCCAATTTTAAAACACAGTTGGTTGTGGGACCACTTGAAAGCTACTAGATATCCGGATGAACTTGACCCGGCCAATATTATTATTGACGAACAGAAAATTCCTCAAGGAAAAGAAGCGGAGAAAATAGACGAAGGCGAGATAAAAATTGATGAAGCTGCGGAAAAATTAGAAATTAAAAATCTGCCTCCAACGCCAGAACCGCCAAAAGTCATTGAACCGATTTACGAATGGCAGAAATTTTTGGATAAATTAAAGTATGA
>CAZUEG010000079.1:0-4070 GCA_964619495.1 uncultured Candidatus Saccharibacteria bacterium
CGCTTCAACAAATTCAAACCCCGAGCGTTGAAGCTTATCGCGATATACTTTTCTCAAAAAGATGTCATCCTCAATCATTAATATTTTTTTTGTTTTTTCGGTCATATGGCTATTGGCAGTGAAAAATAAAAAGTAATACCCCGGTCGGGATTCTCTTCGAACCAGATCCTCCCCCCGGATAAGTTGATAATTGCTTTATTAATGGCCAGTCCCAGCCCGGTCCCCGATGGATCAAGCTCGATGGCTTTTTCCGACCGATAAAATTTAGTAAACATTTTTTCCCGGTCTTCATTCTCCAGCCCGATACCGTTATCGCAGCACGAAAATATTACTTTGTTGCCACTTTTTTTAATGGCGACATTAACAATTCCCAAACCGACACCTTTGTATTTTAAAGCGTTGGATATAATATTTTCGATGACCTGGCGGATTTTGAACGGATCAGATAAAACCAACGGCAAATTGTCCTCTTTTTCATAAAGAATATGAACGTTTGACGCTTTTGCCCAGCCGGAAAAAGTATTGATGACTTCCAACGCAAGCTTTTCAAGGGCGAATTTTTCGACAAACAATTCGTACCGGCCTTCATCAATCCGCGAGATCTCGAGTACGTGGTTAACCAATAGCGACATCCGCTTCACGTTATTAAGAGCGTCTTCCAGATATTCTCTTTGTTTCTCGTTTATTGTTCCTAAGTCGGCTGATAACAGCTCTTCCAGGTATCCTTTTATTATTGATATTGGCGTTTTCAATTGATGGGCGGCAACCGAAATAGCTTCGGCAACTTTCGTCTTTTGCGTTCTTAGTTCTTCTTTTTTCCCACTCAGGCTGTTTGTTTCCATATATATAGCATATCAAATATTGATTATTTTTTCCACCATCCGGCACGTTGTGCGCATTTGCCCGGAATATAAAAAACGCATAGAATGAATTTACTATGGGCTTACGCCCATAGTATCTTCTTATCCCGCCGCTTCGCAGCGTCCGGCTCGCCTTCTTGGCTCGCTGGAAAATCTTCATCTTCGCCCTTACGGACGAAGTATTAAGATTTGAATAATAGACTAACTACTGGCACACATATGCGGATTCTCGAGTTCCATTTTAATATTTCCGGGCAAAAAAATAACCGGTTTCCTGACAAGATAAGCCGCTGTTTTAGTTTCTTGCCAAAAAACATATACGAAAGGCGAGTCGGGGGAATATTTATTGTTGGAGAGATTTTGAACTTACTGCCGCAAAACATCCGACTACTGGAAAAAATGGCTTTAGCGATAAAACAGAGCTATTTTGGTTCGCCGTTAAAGTCGGTTGATAAATCGTTTACGGAATGCCTGAAAACTGCTAATAATTTTTTATCCCAAGAATTAAAAAGCGATAATGTCAGCTGGTTGGGCAACCTGCATTGCGGGATTGCGGCGATAAAAGACCGGTCTTTCAGTTACGCAAAAATCGGCGACATCCGCGCCTTTTTATTGAGAGACGGGCAGATAACTCCGGTTACAAACGATAAGGATAAAACTGCCGTCCGCCAAACAAGATCTTTTAACGACATTATTTACGGCAATTTGGATAATTTTGACCGCCTGCTTATAATGTCCGGCGGCGCGGAAAAAATCTTCCGCTTCGCCCCAAAAAGCAAATTACAAAAAAAAGAAAATTTCAAAAATTTATCGGTAAAAAGCAAGTCGCCAAACAACCAGACAACCCTGATGCAATCAATCGCGCAAACAATGCAGATTGAGATTAAACAGTTGAAAACGGCATTAAGCGAAGCGGAAGGCGTATATCCGCAAATATCCGGATCATGCTTGGCGATTGAAATTTCTGATACTTTTAAGGAAAATGAGCCGCAAGTATTCCAAATCGACAAGGCAAGCGACTGGTTTTCGTTTAAATTCTTGGCATTTTCTTTTAATGAGGTCAGGCGATTTTTGATTTTGATTTTTTTCTTTATAAAACGGATAATGGCTGCCACAGTAAATTATTTAAAGACGCGTATTTTACCGGCAATCTCTCCCAGGTTGACCGACGGCAAACGTTTTATAAATAACTTGTTTAAATCATTAGTAGTCCGGCTTAACCTTTCAATAATCTTCCGAGATTTATCGGCAAGGTTAAAAATTTCAAATAAGGGCGAAACCGGCTTACCGAAACAACTCGCCGATTATCCGCCGTCTGATAAAACGAACGGCATTAACGCCATATTTCCGCCGGCCAGTGCCGTAAAAACCATAAAAATTCCGAATATTATTGGCCGGCTATCTGTAATAATAGGCAGGATAGCCAATATCAGACAAAGAAAACTGAAATTACATGATAATTTTTATCTGGTCTTGTTATTTTTCGTTGTCCTTTTTCTCGGGTTCATATTTTTCCGGGTAACCGGCATCTTAAGAACAAACCGCCAACCCTCCATTGAGGCGGTTAATAGGTTAGTTATGAAGGCTGATGAACTAATTATTGACGGGTACAGAACGGATGCTATTTCTGTGTTAAGGCAGGCATTATCTGATGCCGGAAAAATTAAAGCGGATATTCGGGCAAGCGACAATCAAAGGTTATTAGTGACCAGCGGTATCGATAAGCGGTTGAAAGATTTATACAACTTAACAACCGTCAATCATCCCGAGATATTCCACATTTTTCCGTCGGCTGATTTTATTCCCCAGAAAATTGTTCTTGCCGGAAGCTATCTTTATGTGTATAGCCCGCTTTCGCCGTTTATTTACCCGCTGGAATTGTTTAATGGCGAAGCCCAGATGGCGCTGGATTTACCCGGCGAATCATGGCAAATATCTTCGGCAACCGACATATTCCGCAAAGCGGCATTTTTTGTAAAGCCCAACCGGCTTTGGCTTACTAGTGGCGGCCAGATGATTCCCATTACTCTTGATGTGTCAGCGGCGAAAGATATCAGCCTGAACAACGATTACGACCTTAACAGTATTTCCTCATTTAACGGTAATTTGTATTTTTTTGAAAACAATTATCGGCTGATCGTCAAATACCCCTATCAAGGATCCGATTCCTGGGGCGGTTCGCAAGTATGGGCAAAAACAAAAAACCCGATCCCGGAATATCCGGGCGCGGGTTTTTTATCGGTTAACGGCAATGCCTGGCTTCTTAATTCAGGCAACGCAATCACCGTTTTCCGGTCCGCTTCGCAAATGGATTTATTTAATATTGATGTTTATCCTCCGCCAAAAAGCATCTATAAGGTAATATCCCTGGATGGCCGGCAATACGCATACCTCCTTGAACCATTACTGAAAAGAATGATTATTGTCGATACAAATGGGCGCGCGATAAAACAATACGAGTTCCCGGCATTCGATAATTTGAAAGATTTTGCAATCTCTTCAGGCGGAAGCAAGGCGTATTTCTTAAACAGTTCCACAGTTTACCAAGTCGATATAGGCGAAGCCTACTAAAGTATAAGCGAAGCTTACTAAAGTATAAGTAAAGCTTACCAGTAGGATTAAGCAAAGTCCGTTAAGAAAACATTACTTGAGTTCTACTTTTGCTCCTGCCGCATCGAATTTTTTCTTGATTTCTTCGGCTTCTTCTTTCTTCACTCCCTCTTTAATCATTTGCGGCTCGGTTGCCGCGGCGTTTACCATATCCATCGCCTCCTTGAGTCCTTTGCCGGTCAGGTCCCTAACGACTTTAATCACTTCGATTTTTTTGTCGCCAACCGCTTTCAATTCGATATCAAAGATTGACTTTTCCTCGGCCGCCGGAGCGGCTTCTCCTCCTGCGACCGGAAGCGCTACGCTAACTGCCGCCTGGCTGGAAACGCCAAATTTATTCTCCAATATCTTTACCAGCTCGGATAAGTCCAGAACTGACATTTTTTCGATTTCCTCGACAAGTTTTTTAAACTTTTCGGGAACTTCCATTTTTTCTTCGTCTGCCATATTTTTAATGATCATTAATTGATAACTAATTCTTTGCTTTGTTTATCTCTCCCAAGACAACCACTAAATTGCGCAAATTACCGGATAACACGTTGTAAAACCCGCTAACCGGTGATTTCATGCTCCCTAATAACCGGCTTAATAATATTGGTT
>CAZUEG010000080.1:0-4066 GCA_964619495.1 uncultured Candidatus Saccharibacteria bacterium
AAATTCTTTTGAATTTTTGTAACTTCCGGGTTCTGGTTTGTCATATATCTTAACGGTTTTTTTTCGCTTCTAACATTGCTACCCTCTTTTCTAAAACAGCAAATTCGTCCCAACTGACTTTCTTTTTGAGTTCGTATTTTATGAATTCCACATCAACTTTTATTACACCAATCGTTTCCTCAACGCTATCTAGCCGGTCTTTCACTCCTTCTATCTGTTCCGTATTATTGGCTACTTGTTCTGTCAACAGGTCGATTTTACTTTCCAAACCTTCTGCTACCGTATCAATTTTACTCTCTAAATCTTCCACGACAACATCAAAATGCCGAATTACTTCATCCTTAAATTCTTTTAGCTCGCTTTTAGGGCTGGCTTTTTTGACCATAATTTTATGATTCGATTCTATCAAACAAGGCGGTAATGTCAAATTTTTATTTTTAGAAAGATGCTTATTGAAAAACTTATTAATTAATATAAAAGGGAGAGCTTGCGCTCTCCCCTTTTTCGGTTATTCATATCCAGACCAGAGAGATCTGGACAGAATAAGATCCTTTTGCCTCTTTGCCTAATCCGACGGCAAAGAAGCTTTGGCCACCGGAATTACTCGCGGATCATAGTAATCCCGGACCCGCTGGTCCTCTTCCAAAGAACCGGCCAGCGGGTGTTCAACGATCAGCGGCTCAACGCCGACTTGATCGACGACCGCTTGCCAGGCAGGTCTTACGACTTGCCCGACAAAAGTGGCAAACGATGGCGGGGCGCCTTCGGTGTCGAAACTCTCGAAGAGCACTCCTTTTACGGTCATAGTGGCCAGGTAGGCAAAGTAGTAGTGCTTTGCCCGACCACCTAACTTTTCAAACCAAGGAGAAACCTCAACGATTTCCCCCTGTCCGCCAAACACCGCTTTCCAGAGGCGATGATGAAAACTAACCAGTGGCTCGCCGTTGTCAGTCGTAACCATGGCGATCTGCCGACGGTTCCATCTCTGCGGCTCTTTTATGAGCCGACGGGAAAATTTGACTTCGCCATCATTGACCCGGATACGGCAAAGGCGAAGCTTGTCTCGATTATCCGACGACCAGCTGTCATCGGTATAATCGCCCCAAACCGGCCAGAGGCCGATCTCTTGGCAACGATTGAAGAATTGGACATCTTCAAGTCGAGCCGTAGCGACATGCCTAGGCAGAAGTCCTATCATCCCCATAGAGGATGAGAATGGGCAAGACTCCCAAACATCACGGCCGATGACATTGGATAACCTTTCGATTATCCATGATTCATTCTGCCGCCGCCTTAGCTCGACGACGGCTTCTTTTAGTGAGAAGTATTTCATCACCACTGTCCTCCCTTGCGAGGATGAGCCCTCGCAACTTTTTCCTGCCATTCAGCGGCGTCCATGATCGCTTGTTCGGCGGCAACGGCCATGGCCCGCCAAACAGGTTCTCTCTCAACACAGTTGAGAGAGTTCAGGTTAGCCACAAGCTCTCGGACTTTTTCAGTCCTCCCGCCAAAAGCTAACTCTAGTTCAAAAAGGTGGACTTTTATTTCGAAAAGTCCTTCTTCGTTAAACTGGTCTACTTCAAAGGATGCCCTGATATTCCCAAACGCTGGCATGGTATCCTCCTCTAAAAAGATAACCGGCCCTCTTCAGGCCGGTTTAATAAGTTCTATATTGATTTTGATGTATCGAGAACAGTTCTCGTTACATGCTCTCGACATATTGAACGCATAAAACCAGCCTTAAGAAATAAAGGTAATAATACCAATGCTGGCTGGTTGTTTTATTAAATTTTGTTAAAAAGATCGTCATAAATTTTTTACATTATCTACGGGGTCCGACCCCGTAGATAAAAGTAAACAAAAAAAACCGTCCTTGTCGGACGGTAGTTTTTATGTGAAAGATAATAAAAAAGCTAAAACCGGCCGACAAGGATGAAGGCGTATGTCGAGCGGTACCAGTTATTTAGTTTTTTATCCGCTTTTTCCATATTCTCGTTGATATCACGGTTATTTATCTCTGTCAACGCTTGATTTTATTCCAAGTTTCATTTCTACCAATCTTAACCGCCTGTTTAGTTCCTCCCCTCAAAACGATAGGCTACTTGATCTAATTTCAACTTAATCTCTTCCTGACCCTGCTCCAAGTTATCTAGTCACGCAAAAATCTTTTCGTGCTCCTGGCGATTTCCTTTAAAATTATCGCTGACTTCGCCAAAACCATTGGCGATCATTGTCGCCAAGTCGTCTAAAGTAATTTGTTTTTTTGCTTCCTTTTTCATATTTCTACTATATCAATCAAAAATATCTTGTCAATTTTTGCATCTCGGGCATTCAACTCTTAAGTCGTCAGTTTCTACCCAGTAATGGAAGAAAAAATCTTCGCCATTTCCCTGCCACTTAACGACGCGCCGCCGATAAGAAGCCCGTCAAAACCATGATCTCTTATATAGCTGTTAGCGTTAGCCGCATCAACGCTGCCGCCATATAGTATCGGGGTATTGACGTCATTTTTGCCGAATAATTTTACCAATGTTGCCTTAATGTCTGCCATTACCGCTAATGCGGTTTCTCTGGGACAAGGATCGCCCGGACCGATCGCCCACACCGGTTCGTAAGCGATGATTAGGTTTAGGGGTTGAGGAGTTGAGGAGTTTAGGGGTTGAGGAGTTGAGGAATTATTGAGTTTTTTATTAACGATTCCCCTTAACGACTCGGTAAGCTGTTTTCTGATAACCGAGAAGGTATTTCTTTGTTTCTTTTGTTCCGCATTCTCGCCGACGCAAAGAATTGTTTTTAAGCCGGCAGATTGCGCGATTCTGATTTTTTGAGCAATCATTGCGTCTGTTTCTTTTAAATTAATTCTCCTTTCGCTATGGCCGAGAATTACATAACTAACGCCGTAATTTTTTAGAATATCAGGCGATATTTCTCCGGTATAGGCTCCCCCCTTCTTCCAGAAACAATCCTGCGCTCCAAGTTTAACTTTTTGAGAATGATTTTTAAATAACGGCAGATAAATATCGGGAGAACAAATAACCAGCTCGATGTTCTTATCGCCTTTAAATCCGCTAACCGTCTCGTCAAAAAGCGTTTTTGCTTTTCTTTCGGTTAACGGATTTATTTTCCAGTTGGCAACAATTATTTTTTTCATAAGGTTTAAAATAACCGGATTCCCGCTAAAGTCAGAGAAGTAATGATTATTCCCGAAATCGCCGCTCCCCAAGTCACCATTATGATTCCCCGTTTGGGCGGCAATCCCAAAATAACGGCGCTAATCGCTCCCGTCCAACCGCCCACCAAAGGAACCGGAATCGCCGTTAAAACAATGACGATCAGATTTTCTCTTAACATTCCCAATTTTTCCGTTTTCTTTCTTACTTTGCCGAACATAAAGTCAATTATTGTTTTAAATATCGATGCTTGTTTGGAAAACCATATTGCAAGGGGGTTGCCGACAAGGACGATTAAAATAAGAGAAACCAGATTGCCGATTACCGCCAATAAGTATGCCGTAATAACCGGCAAATGATAAACAGATATGGCAATCGGAATCGCCCCCCTTAATTCTATTAGCGGACTCATTGCTATCAAAAAAGTTTTCAGTTCCGGCGACAAAATCATAATCGTAATCGTAATTTATCAATCATCAACCATCAACCATCAACCTCGTCATTGTTTCTTGAGAAATTCCGCGGCTTTTTCCGGTTCGATAGTTGATATTTCAATCCGCGTTCCCATTTCAAACCCGGCCCATGTTGCCGTTTTCGGAAGAATTGTCCAATGCCAATGATAGTATTCGTAATTATTGCCGTCGCAGGGCGCGGAATGCAGATAAAAATTATATGCCGGATCGTTTAAGCCTTTATAAATTTTTTTCAGGACCGTATGAAGAGCATCGGCAAGGTTTTGTTTTTCCGAATCTTTCAACCGTTCGAAATATGGCATATGCTCTTTGGGCGAAATAATCACCTCGAACGCCGCCTTGGAAGCAAACGGACAAATTGCCAAGAAATCAGCATTTTCGTAGACAATCCGTTTTCTATCTTTTGCTTCCAAGTCGTCCATG
>CAZUEG010000081.1:0-4037 GCA_964619495.1 uncultured Candidatus Saccharibacteria bacterium
ACTAAAAAAGTGAATAATTACGCAAATAACCCGATTATTGTCGAAAGAGTTCCCGGCTGGTTGGCTCAATCTACCTATAAAGTTCCGGGATTAAAAAAGTCGCGGATGGTTGATTTGCCTGTTTTAGATAAATACAACGCCCACACCGGGCAAAGCTAAAAAATAAAGGAAAGCGATATCTATTTAGTGAGGGTTAAAAAAACAACCAAGAAAACATCTAAAGAACTTAGGGGATTTTATGATTTAGAACTTCAAAAGAACCATCTTTTTGTTCATTCATTAGGACAAATTTCTTTTAATTGTTGTCGGCTTCGTCTCGACAAACGGGAATTGTACAAGCGCGGCGGCGGCCTATTCGGCAGCCAGCCGTTAACGGGTTGCTATGACGACAAAACGGAAATTCTCACCGAAAACGGCTGGATACTATTTAAAGATTTAACCAAAGACGATACCGTTTTTACTTTGACCGAAAGCAACGAAATTGAACCGCATAAACCGACAAAACTTTTCGAATATGATTATGAAGGAGAAATGTTTCATTTTAAAGCAAAATCGTTGGACTTATTAGTTACGCCGAATCACAGAATGATGGTGGATAACGTTAACAAAAACTATAAAAGAGAATTTGTAGAGGCCGAAAAATTCAATCCCAGTCGTCACCAGATTCCCAAGCATAGTTTTTGGCAAGGAGCAGAAAAGGAGTATTTTACTCTTCCTTCAGTGGAAATTCTTAAGGGCAATGGTCATTTTTCTCGTTTTTCTCAAGAAAAAATAAGAGATACCAGAACAATAAGAAGAAGCGGTAATACTTATTTGAAAATAGCTCGAGAACTTGGCGCTGATCCCATAACTATTTTCAATATTTGTACCGTTTTGGATTACGGGCAAAGACACCTAACCTCTTATTATCCGGAGCCGTTAGAGGTAAAGATGGACGAATGGCTGAAATTCTTTGGATTTTGGCTAGCCGAGGGGTGTACTGATAACGAAACAATCGCCGCGACCCACGGTTACCGGGTAGTTATCACCCAGGTGGATCAAAAGAAAAGGGAAGAAATAAGAAAAGTTTTGGATAGTTTACCGTTTTACTACGCCGAAGAAAAAAATAATTTTGTTATTTGCAATAAACAATTATGGACATATTTAAGGCAATTTGGAAACAAATATAACAAGTATGTTCCCAAAGAAATTAAGAATTTAAGCAAAAGACAACTGGGAGTTTTTTTTGAATGGATAGTTAAAGGCGATGGCCATATCCGAAAAACTACCGGTCAGATCAATTACTGGACCGCTTCTAAAAAATTGGCAGATGATCTTCAGGAAATAATCTTAAAATTAGGATGGCTGGGAACATTAACAACCCAAGCGGGTAGAACCTCGCAAATTAGGGGCAGAAACATCAAAGGAGGAATCATTTATACTCTCGGCGTTCAGCAGTCCGGTCATTATCAGTTGAGAAAAGAGAATATAAGAAAAATCTATTACAAGGGCAAGGTTTATTGCTGCGAGGTTGAAAACAATACCGTCTTTGTGAGACATAACGGAAGAGTTTCTTGGTGTGGAAATTCAATCGGCGTGGTGACGATCAATATGCCGCGGATTGGATATTTATCAAAAACCAAAAAAGACTTTCTTGACCGCTTGGGCGGTTTAATGGATCTGGCGCGCGACTCCTTGGAAATAAAAAGGAAAGCGCTGGAGAATTTCATGGAGAAAGGCCTCTATCCGTATTCCCGCTATTATCTTCAGGGAGTTAAGCAGATGCGCGACACGTACTTTGGCAACCACTTCGCGACAATCGGGCTGATGGGAATGAACGAAGCGCTTTTGAATTTCCTGGGCGAGAATATCTCCACCAAAAGAGGGATTGCATTTTCTTTGGAAGTATTGGATTTTATGCGCGCGAGAATGATTAAATATCAAGAGGAAACCGGTAATCTGTATAATCTGGAAGCAACACCCGGAGAGGGAACAAGTTATCGGCAGGCAAAAGCCGATCGTGAAAGATATCCCAAAATCATCACCGCGGGGACGAAAGAAGTGCCGTACTATACCAATTCCACAATGCTTCCCGTTGATTTTAAAGGCGACCCGTTTGATGCCTTGAAACTGCAGGATGAAATTCAGTGTAAATATACCGGCGGGGTAGTGTTCCACACATTTTTAGGAGAAAGAGTTTCCGAGCCGGAGGCGGCAAAGATGTTTGTTAAAAAAGTTTTCGAAAGATTCCATCTGCCGTATATCACATTGACTCCGACCTTTTCCATCTGTCCGACCCATGGCTACTTAAACGGTGAACACTTCGAATGTCCCCATTGCGTAATCAAACAGCCCTGCGAGGTTTATTCCCGCGTTGTCGGATACCTAAGGCCGGTACAGCAATGGCATAAAGGTAAAAAGCAGGAGTTTAAAGAGCGCCGCGAGTTTATCATGCCTCGACCTTGATTTTATTGATATCAGTGTCACAATAACGCCAGCAAATTGATAACGCCTCCAATAAGAAGACGTTTCGCTAAGGAGGCGATAGTGAAGAGAAAAGGAAGAATCGAGGTGATCTATTGATCGTTCTCTGCGAGATTCTTGTATCTCGCGGGATCGATGTTGTTGTTGCCGGCCTGGACATGGATTTCCGTGGCGAACCATTCGAAGTGATGGCGGAGTTGATGGCTCGTGCGGAGGGCGTCGTCAAGCTGACGGCGATCTGCGTTCGTTGCGGCGAGGAAGCGACTCGCAGCCAGCGGATAATTGATGGCCAGCCAGCGCCTTTTAAAGCTCCGATTGTTGTCGTAGGAGCCGAAGAGCTATACGAGGCGCGATGCCGAAACTGCCACGAAGTACCCGGAAAACCGCCAGCAGTCCTTCGACCGTCAAGATAATGCCGCCGGTTGCGGCGGATAGGGCGGTTATTGAAAGAAGGCCATGGCAATGCGTCCTTCTTTTGTTTGTGATATAATGGCTTAATGTTAAAAATCGGCGGTTTGCAAAAATTAACTTTAATTGATTATCCCAAAAAGGTGGCATGCGCCGTGTTTTTAATCGGCTGTAATTTCCGCTGTCCTTTTTGCTATAACGGCGAACTGGTGTTGCCGGAAAAAACAAAAAAGCAACCGGTAATTCCCGAGAAAACTTTTTTTGAATTCTTAAAAGACCGCAAGGGGCTTTTGGACGGAGTTTGTATTACCGGCGGCGAACCGACGATCAATTCCGCTCTGCCAAAATTTATCGGTAAAATTAAGAAAATGGGCTTTTTGGTTAAGCTGGACACCAACGGAACAAATCCCCAAATGGTTAAAAGATTGATAAAGAGCAGACTAATTGATTATATTGCGATGGATATTAAGTCTTCGTTTTCTGTAAGCGACAGTCAGGCGGCGAAGGGGACCAGTAAATACGACGAAGCTGCCGGAGTGAAGGTTGATTTGAGAAAGATAAAAGAAAGCATTGATGTTATAAAAAATTCGGGCATCGATTACGAATTTCGGACGACTGTTGTTCCGGGAATCCATTTAAAAGGAGATATTGTCGAGCTGGCGCGGTCGATTTCCACTGTGAAACGCTATTATCTCCAGGAATTCAAGGCCGGAAAGAACATCAACCGGCAGTTATCGGCGGTTAATCCTTATTCACGGAAAGAGCTGGGGGAAATGCGCAATGCGATTGCTTTTTTAGCGGAGATTTGCGAAGTGCGGTAAGGTCAACGCTATGGTTAGGACCAGCATTCCGGCAATCGTTTGTTTGTCCTGCCTGGCCGGCGTGTTCCTGGATTCGTTTATTCTCTTCCGGCAAATATCGCCGGTTTTTTTATTATTGGCCTCGATTCCGGTTGTCATTTTTATCGTAAAAAGAAAACTCATCTTTATCGCGGTTATCTGTTTGGTTTTTACCGCGGCCGGCATTGTCCGCCATCAAACTTACTTAAGTAGCGTCGATACTAATCCTATCAATAAACTTAACGGCTTAAACAGTTCCGTCATTGTTTCGGGGATGATAACCGAAAGTCCGATAAACAATAAAGACCGGCAAAAGCTTGCCATTGG
>CAZUEG010000082.1:0-3774 GCA_964619495.1 uncultured Candidatus Saccharibacteria bacterium
TATTTAACGGCCATTGGCCGGATAAAAACCAAGTATCAAAAGTGTCGGTTTCCTGGATAATATTATTGCCGCCGCATTTTTTGCACCTGCCCCTTGAAAGCGAATAACTGGAATCGATTGGCGCCGACAAAGATTGCAGGCCGCTGTTTATTTCCCCTAACAGATATTTATCTTTGAGTTTTTTGTAATTGCCGAACACTTTCTCTTTCGTCTTATTGATAAAATTAACCGTGATATCCGGATTGCAGTCCAGGCAATACCAGGCGGGGATCCGCGGACCCCAAACGATCTGCCGGCTGATATTCCAATCCTGAATTTTGGTAAGCCAATCGAAATACATTTTTTCAAAGCGTTTTTTGGGAACGATTTTCGTTTCTTCTTTCTTTACCGCTTCAATTGCCGGTTTCGCCAACGGTTTTGTTTTAACATACCATTGCGGCATAAGCATCGGTTCGATTGTCGAATGGCAGCGGTAGCAGATGCCGATTGTGTGCTTCAAGGGCTCGGTTTTAATAAGAAAACCCCTGCTTTTTAAATCGTTTATAACCGCTTCGCGGGCGGCATTGATTTTCAGGCCGCGATATTTTTCCGGAACATTAATCATCCGACCGTTTAAATCGACCGACTTGACTACGTTTAAATTATGGCGGGAACCGATTTCGTAATCAATCGGATCGTGGGCCGGCGTTACCTTTAGGGCGCCGGTACCAAACCCGGTTTCGATTATATCGTCGGCGATAATCGGTATTTGCTTATCGGTGAGGGGAATGACCGCCATTTTACCGACAATTTTTTTATACCGCTTATCCTGGGAATTAACCGCTACCGCCACATCGGCAAAAATCGTTTCCGGGCGCGAAGTGGCGATATTGATCAGGCCGTAGTTCAGGTAATACAGGAAGTCATCTTTCTCTTCATGGTTAATTTCCAGATCGGAAAAAGCCGTACCGCATTTAGGGCAATAATTGACCATTCTTTCGGCGCGGTAAACCAATCCGTCGCGGTATAGGTTGGCAAATGTCTTAAATACGTTTTTTTGGATTCTTGGTTCCATGCTGTAATGATAGCGGGTCCAATCCAAAGAAAAGCCGAGCTTTTTCATCTGGTTTTTGTTGGTATTCTTATTCTTTTCGACAAACTCGACAATCATCCGATAAAGGGTTTGGCGGTCAAAATCAAAACGGCTCTTATCCTCTTTTGCCAGTTTTTTCTCGAATACGTATTGTGTTTCAATGCCGGCATGATCGCCTCCGGGAAGCCACAGCGTCGGTTCTCCTTTCATCCGGTGATAGCGGATAAGAATATCCTCAATCGTAAAAAGGGCATGTCCCATATGCATCGGATCGTTGGCGTTCGGAAGGGGAAGAAGGATCGTGAATGGCTTTCTGCCCCTTTTCACCTTTGGAATAAAAAACCTGCCGCGCTCCCATAAGCGATATATCTTATTTTCTACTTTTTGCGGTTCGTATGTTTTAGAGATGTTCATATGTATCGGAAGAATTGATCCATGTCTTTATCCAAACTTTGATACGCCTTTGCCTCGTCAATATAGACTACGGCGGACCACGGGTAGCATTTGCTCTTTTGAGCTACGGCTTACCGCAGTCGGGGCGCTGGGAATTGAACCCAGCCTACATGCTCCCAAAGCATGCGTACTACCGATATACGACGCCCCGTAATAGTTTTTTACACCTACGCCGACTCAAATTCAGATTTTTAATAGTATCGCCATTTTAAATATGGGTCAAACCGATTCATCGGCGGGCGGGGCCGGTAATAAGGAGAATCTGTTAGTTGCAATTTCGTCTATGGTGTTGCGTGTTCAATTGATATTTGAAAAATGATATACTGGCCTAATGGCAAGAAAATCGATAAACCAACTGGATGTTGTCGGCCATTGCCGTCAATACGGACTAACCCTTTGGCAGTGCCCGCAGTTTCTATTCTTAATAATGGGTTTGTTTGTCATCCTGGTAACAATCGCCAGCTATATTATCGGCACCCAATTTATCGAGGAACCGGAGGTTGTGGCGGTTACCGTCTTGATTTTAAGCGCCGTGCTTTTTACCTTGGCGGTTCTTGTTGTCAGAAGCTTTGAACGGCTCGCCGAAGCAAGCCGAATGAAGACAGAATTTGTCAATATTGTCTCTCACCAATTGAGAGCGCCTTTGTCTAATATGAAATGGGCGATGGAATTTATTCTTTCCGGCAGATTGGGAAGGGTAGACGGTCAACAGTTGGCCTATTTTAAAATAATAAAAGAAAACAACGACCGAATGCGCGAACTGATAGAAGACCTGTTAATGGTCTCCCGGATCGAGCAAAATCGTCTTTCTTCAGAAAAACAGGCTTTTTCTCTCGGTAACTCAGTTAGAAAAAAGGCCGAACTTTTATTGCCGTTTCTTAAGGCGACAAATACGGAAATAAATATCGAGCTGGCCGGCGACAACGATATTATTTTTGCTGATCCGGCGCAAATCGGCATTGTTTTGGATAACCTAATCGATAATGCGATTCGTTATTCCAAAGAAAAAGGGAAAATCGATATCAAGATTGAGCCGCGAAACGATTTAGTCCGCTGTGAGATAAAAGATAGCGGCGTCGGCATTCCCACAGACGACCAGCGATATATATTTGAAAAATTTTTTCGTTCTGAAAATGCTTTAAAAAAAGAAACTCATGGATCCGGCCTGGGATTATATATCGCGAAGGCGATTATCGATCAGGCCGGCGGAAAAATCGGGTTCACCTCGGAAGAAAAAAAGGGTTCAGTTTTTTGGTTTACGGTTCCTAAGAATGAATCTACTATGGGCTTGCGCCCATAGTGTCTTTTCGGCATGAGCTCAAGGCCGAATGCTTATTTCTTCTCGCTTCGCGACATTTCGCCGCTTTGCGGCGTCCGGCTCGCCTTCCTGGCTTGCTGGAAAATCTTCGTCTCTACCCTCTACGGGTAAAGTGTTAAGATTTAAATAATAAAATATGTTAAATTGTTAATTACTAATGGCTTAATAGTCAACCGGCCGGCCGGTATTAATAATCGCATAAATATGAAGAAAATACTTTTTGTCGAAGACGAATCAGCGTTACAAAAAACCCTGGGAGAATACCTTCGCCAAGACGGATACGATATTGTTTCCGCTCTCGATGGAGAAAATGGAATAAAGATGGCAAAATCGGCTAAGCCCGACCTGATACTTTTAGACCTGATTCTTCCCAAGACGAACGGATTCGAGGTTCTCAAACAATTAAAAAGCGACGAAGAAACTATGCGAATTCCGATTATTATCCTAACGAACCTTGAAGATATAAAAGACATTAACCAGGCGATTGAGATTGGGGCGACAACCTACCTTGTTAAGGCAAGATACTCTCTGGAAGAGGTTTCCCAAAAAATAAGGGACGTACTAAATAAGTAAAGAAAATCAGAAAAATGAAAGTAGAACCGCAGCAACTTAAGGCATTCCTTTCGGATGCCGGAATGATTACCGCCGAACAATTCGACAGCGCCGAAAAGAAAGCGATAAAAACCGGCGGAAATGTCGGTGATATTTTGGTTAACGACAAACTGATTACCAAGGAGGAATTAATAAAGCTGGAAGCCTATATTTTAGGTATTCCGTTTGTGAATTTAGAAAAGGAAGTAATCTCCGGAGAAATCTTAAAGATGATCCCCGAGCCGATTGCCCGAAGCCATAACATTGTCGCCTTCCGCAAGAACGGCCAGGATTTAGAGGTGGCAATGCTTGATCCCGAGGATTTAAGAACGATCGAGTT
>CAZUEG010000083.1:0-3756 GCA_964619495.1 uncultured Candidatus Saccharibacteria bacterium
ATACTTCCTATTTTGGGTTTTGATGGGGATTATTTTCTCATTAAGAGGAAAAGGAAAGATGATTGCCATGACTAACACTGTTACAACCGGCGAGCAGGCGGGTCAAGGCGGTGATAATGTTAATAAAACGGAAGAAGGCGAAGGAAAAGACGCGCCGCAAACAAAACAGGAGAAAACGAGCAATCTGGCGGCCGTCGGACTTTCGTTTGCCTTTACAATCTTACTGATTGTCGGACTAGGGGTGCTATTTGTTGGGATTCAGCATTATATGGCCGAAGTTAATTATTTAGCCGCTTTGCAAAAGGTACAGGTTGGCGACTACACGACTGCCGCCGCTAAACTGTCTAATGCCCTAAGGTACACCGGAACCAGCCAAGACAATTACTGGCGGGATTTGGCGCAGGTTTATTTGTTCCAGATAAGCGAACAGTTACAGCGGACGGATGTCAGCCAAGAAGAGATTGCCCGGCAGTTGAATACTTTAATTCCGAATGCGATTAATAGCGCCCGGATGGCGACAACCCAGGGAGCAAAGAATCCCGCCAACTGGACGATTCGCGGCTATGTTTATGCAAACCTTGCAACTTTATTAAATGGAGCTGATGATTGGGCGATTCAAACTTACGGGGAGGCGTTGAAATTGGAACCGACTAACCCCTCGATTTATAATGAGATTGGAGGAGTATATTTGACGAAAGCTGATAAACTTGCGACCGATAAAAAAGATAGCGATGCTCAAGCGATGCGCGATTTAGCGAGAAAGAACTTTGAATTAGCGTTGGGGTTGAAAGAAGATTATGCGTCGGCGAGATTCCAGCTGGCAATGATTGACATCCGTGAAGGGAAAACCAAAGAAGCGATTGATAAACTGGAGATCGCCCGCAGTTTGTCGCCGGATGATACCGGATTGGCGTTCCAATTAGGCTTGGTCTATCGCGCCGATAACCAGCTCGACAAGGCGCAACAAGAGTTCGAGCGGGCGGTATATCTAGATCCGAACTATTCCAATGCGCGATATTTTCTCGGCTTGATATATGACGGAAAAGGAACCAAAGACAAAGCAATCGAGCAGTTTGTACAGATTGAGAAGCTCAATCCGGACAGCCAGGAAATTAAAAACATATTGGAAAACTTGCGAGCCGGAAAAGAAGCGCTCGCCGGGGTAGTTTCCGGCCAGCCGCCGATTGAAGAACAACCGGTCGAAAAACTGGAGAAATAAGCCAAGACACATAGTTATGTAAAAGAAAGGCGCCGTATTGGCGCTTTTCTTTTTACCAATCGCTACAACCAGGTGAAACCAGGCAACCCCGGGGGTTGCCTGGCGGATTGCCTGGAAATAGATTTCAGAAGCCGGGCAACCCTTGAAATCAGGCAACCCCCGGGGTTGCCTGATTTGTTTGAAGGAAAAATATTGTATCAGTTTTTACAAATTGCTAGTCGGATTTGTCATCGGCTTAAATTTTGTTACAATAAATTAGGCAACCCAAATTAGGCAACCCCGGGGGTTGCCTGAAATGAAGAATGAAAAGGAAAGATTTCTTCGAAAAAGACCAGTTGGTGCATCTTATTTCTCGGGCAGTTGATGAAAGAAAAATCTTCCAGAACAGGGATGATTGTTTGCGTTTTATGTTTCAGTTATACATTGCCAATATTGGTGCTCCAAAACATAATTTTGAAAGAGGGAAAATAAATAAGATTACCGAACAGTTATTGCGGGGAGGCGAAATCACAGAATCTGATTTTATAACCGACAGGCACGAGCCGTTTATTTATATTATTGATTTTTCATTGGTAATGACGCATTACCACCTTTACGCCATAGTTAATATAGAAAATTCAGTTGCTGATTTTATAGGTCGTCTTAACAACGGTTTCGCCAAATATTTTAATTTAAAGCATAATCGAAAAGGCGCTCTTTTCGGCAGCCGATATAAAGGCGTTTTGATTAATAGCGATTTTCAGGCAGATGCGGTTAGCCGATATGTAAGCGTTATTAATCCTTTAGACGTTTACCAGCCGGGATGGAGAGAGCGGGGGATTGAAAATTACCATAAAGCACTGGATTTTTTGGAAACCTATGAATTTTCCAGTTTTCCGGACAGGATCGGCAAAAGAAAATCTAAGATTTTAACGCCGGCTGAAGTTACCGAAAAATATCTGCCGGAAAATAACATAAAATCAGAGGATTACAAAAGCTTTGTTGAGAATTTTTTACAGAAAAACGCAAAAGAGGAATATGATTTTAATAGTCTGAATTTTGAGTAAAAGATTTACTATTCGACGCTGTTCAGCCTCGTATTGTCAGGCAACCTTCCAGGCAACCCCCGGGGTTGCCTGGCGGATTGCCTGGAAGTATGAAATTTGTAATTTTGCAACTATATTGTTATAAAATAAGTATATGGTTGAGGTTCAACCTTAACCGAAAGATATAAACCACAGGCACTTATATGGGAAAAAACAATCAAATTATAAAATTCGTTGGCGGGAGTAAATATAAACCGATAACCCACCGGACGGTTTATACGGCATATGATAAAGCGGTAACTTTGAAATTGAGACCCGATATGGTAGTTAAGACGCTGGTTATCAAAGGCGATAATGAAGTATACATTACGGCGATTTCCGGAAACCGCAACCTGGACATTAACCGCTTAAAAACCGAACTGAATGCGTACCGATTGAAAAATAGGGAAAAGAGAATTATTAAAATCGATTTTTTGAAAGAGGGAATAATGAAGCGGAGATTTAAAGAAATCAAGGTTGGTGCAATTCCGCCGTTCGGAAAGTTATGGAAACTGATGACAATTATCGACAAACCGTTATTGAAACAGAAGAAACTGATCGTAAGCGCCGGAAATTACGAAGAGTCGTTGGAAATCAGTCCGGCAGAGCTGAAAAAACTGGTTCCCGATATGATTTCGCTTAACATTTCAATGACGAGACCGAAAGTGAAGAAAGGCAAGGCAACGAAGCCGAAAGCTAAGAAAAAAAACAAGCCCAAAGTAGTGAATAAATAATAATTTGGAATTTAAAATTTGAAATTTTTAATCAATGTTTAATGATCCAATTTCTTAATTTTTAAACATTAAGTCATTTAGACATTTTAAATTGATTTCAAATTACAAATTAAAAATTATAAATTGAGTATTGGGGGCGACTAGTTCATTGGTAGAACGCTTCTCTGATAAAGAAGAGGTGGAAGGTCCGATTCCTTCGTCGCCCACTAAGTTTTTAATGAATAATTAACCGCATTAATCACAAATATATGAAAAAACAACCAGGAGGAAGATCTGAAAGATCGTCATCGGATGACGGAAAACCCGAACCTGGAAGCGAGGTCGCGGCGGCGATTAATTTGGAAATGTTAAGGGAATGGGGTGTTGTCGACGATGACCTTAGTATCATGTATAGAAGGCTGGCAACACAGCCATTAAGAAAATTGCGTCCCGACGAGATCGTGGAAAAATTAAAGCAAAATCAAGATCTTTTGGCAAAAATAAACGAGATAAGAGATCAGTATAAAGAAAGAGGGCAGGCAATTCTTGAAAGGCATAATCGGATAGAGACCGCCACTTCTGCTGATTGGCACGGCCTGGCTGAAACGGGGATCATTTCTCGGGATCTCGAAGCGGCAATCGACGAGCTTAGCAAAAATATTGACAATTTACTTTCGCAAGAAGATCAGTTAAACGATGAGGGCAGAGCCCTTCTTGATGAATTCGTGCAGGCAAGGACTAAAATAATTCTCGGACTGGA
>CAZUEG010000084.1:0-3724 GCA_964619495.1 uncultured Candidatus Saccharibacteria bacterium
TCCGGTCCAGCCATCCTCTCCGGTGATTACCGCTTCGCCAACAAGAGGGATGATCTGCCCTTTTTGATCTTCGGTCGCATTTAGGGCGACCTGGAAAGATACATTAGTTGCCCCGGTTATGTATCCGTGCCACGGTTCAAGGTTGCCAATTTCCCAAACGATTTCCCTCGATAGCGGGTCATAGGCGAATTTAGAGGCTTGATCGGCGGGAAATATCTGCCCGGTGAGCCGGATATTCATCGGCAACACTGCTTTCATGCGAACGTTTTTTGCTTCGTTATAAGAATTTTTCACCCGCCAGGTAATCGTGTAAGTGGTCGATTCACCGACTTTCGGGGGTATCGGGCCGGTATTTCCGAACACTTCATCTTGGAAGAATCCCTTTTGGTTGACTTCCATTCTCGAGCTCACCCGAGTAACAAACTCATTTTGCGTTTGGCTAAGAATAACTTTGTTCCTGACCGAGGGATTAAGAATCCGCTCTTGAGCCGGGTTCAGTTCATTTTTTAAATCAATCCAAAACTCAACCTTACCTTCTTCTTGGGAATCCAGAAATTGTAATGACGATACATTGCGCCAATCAAATACGACCGAGTTATCACCTGGCTGGTATTTTCCCAATTCCGATTTTAAGGAATTGTAATCAAAAAGTTTGCCTTCCAGCCGGCAAATTAAAAATAAATCGGTCAGCGGTTTATCGCCGATATTCTTGTAAGATATTTCGTAATGCAACTGGTCTCCGGGGCTGGCAATATATCCCGGATTGCCGTTAATTTGCTGGGTGACATAAAGCAGCGGCTCGATCATGACAACCGATTTTGTTGCCTCTTTTAAGCCGACAAAGTTACCATTATGCCAGACTCCTAAGGTCGCCCGAAAACTTTTTTCTTCATTAATTGCCCCCTGCAGGCGCCCGGCGACTTCGATTCTTCCGCCTTCGGCGCGATTTAAAACGCTTACCGCCCATTCGTTTTTCTCAAGCCCCAAAGGAATACTTTCCATAAAATCAAAGCCGTTAGGGTAATCAATTTTTACCCTCAAGTCGGAAAGCGGGTAATCAACGTTGGAGAAATAGTTAAGACGAAACCGAAACTCATTTCCCGGCTTCAAGCGCGACGGCAAATCGAATTCAAAAGTTACGGGAACATTTTTCATCACCGTTGTCAGGGTTGTTGCCGATTCGTAACGCGTTTTTAAGCCCTTGGGCTGGTAATTCAGCCATGCCCTGGCGGTAATCGCCTCGTTTTCTTTTCCGATTAGCCGAGCTTTTAAAATAAACGACCGCTCTTCGCCGGGGTAAACATCGCTCAACTCTTTTTCCCGCCAAGAATCGTCACTATTCGTGTTGTTAATTCCGGCAATCTCGTCTTCGGTAGAAACGGCATTGTTCGGGTATTCGAAAACCAAACGGACGTTTTCTAAGCGGATATTGCCGTTATTTTTATACTTAACGATATAACTCACCTCATTGGCGAGATTTGCCTGCTCCGGCCCTAATAGTTCCAATTTCAGCGATTCTTTGGAGAAAGAATTCTTCTGATAATACCAAGCTATCAGGCCGGCAAGAACTACCGTTACCGCTAAAAATATAATGATCAGCTTTTTCCTGATTTTGTTAAATTGGTGCTGCATATTATTTTAATTGCACGGGAAATTGATGCCTTAAATACAAAACTGATAATTTCTCCAATTCTTTTTCCGCGTTAACGGCGGATTTTATTTTTTTTAAAATATCCATCTTTCTTTTCAAAATCAAACGAAGAATTTTAACGGCATTTATACTGATTGCGATTTCACTCTCCGAATATCCCCGGCTAAGGCAAGTATAGCACTTTATCCCTCCATGAAGAGGACTAAAGGCCATATCTTGCGGAATTAACTTTCTTCCGCAAAAGCAACAATGGTCTGTATCCGGCCCATATCCCAATATGCCCATCAGGTTCCAGAAGAAATAATGGTAACATGTCAGCCGGAACCGGCTGCCGTTCTTTTCGCTATCCAAAAACCGGAAAACTTGCCGGATTAACGACCAAATCCGGATATCTTTTTGTTCATTCCTTACCGTTAAATCAATTATTGCTCCGATATCGTGCGCGGTTTTAATTTTTAAAAGATCGCTTTTAATCCCCCTGTAGCGCTTCAGTATCCGGTAATCCGTCATCGTGTTCAGCGACTTGCCGTTAATAAATTCTAATTCCATTAAAACGAACAGTTCGGTGCCGCCGTACAGTTTTGACGCAATTTTTCTGACCGCCTTGGCGGTAATTCGTATTTTACCAAACTCTCTGGTGTATACGGTTATCAAGCGATCGGCTTCTTGGCGGTCTGATGAACCGATAACTAAACCTGTTGCCAGCCAGCTCTTAAACATTTCCTTAATAGCCTTCTACATTAACGTAACCGAAAGCGATAGCTCGCCGCTGTCAAAAACCAGATCGACGGCTCCTTCTGGCTTGATGTCTCGGGTAACCAGCTCTCCGACAATTGTTTTTTCTTTGATTATCTCCCGCCATTTTTCCAGCAAATCAGTTAGTGGTTTACTGCCGCTGATTATTACCCGCACCTTGTCTTTCGGCGTTAAAAGCATTTCTTTTCTTAATCCCTGGATTTGCCGGATGATTTCGCGGATTGTACCCTCTTCTTTCAGCTCACCGGTGATATCCGTCGACAGCTCGGCTAATTGTTCCTTTTTGTCGTCAATAATTATCTCTTTAACGTTAATTTCGTCTTTTAAAATACTGATCAGTTCATCGGGAATGATGATGTTTATCGTGAGCACGCTCAATGGCTGGCGCACTTTAATTCCTTTTTCCGCTCTTTTTGCCAGCGCGACCGCGGCAATTTCCCGGATTTTGTTCATACTTTTTTCCAAGTCCGGATCAATCGTCCTTTCGTCAATAACCGGCCAATCTTCCAGATGCACCGACTCCTTCGGTCCGTTTAGCCCCCGATATATTGTCTCTGTCAGAAACGGTATTAACGGGGAAACGGCAATGGTAAATGTCATCAGGCATTGATGGAGAGCGTTTAGCGCGTTATTGCTGTTATTCTTTAACCGGTCGCGGCTTCTTCTGATATACCAGCGCGACAAATCGTCCAAGTATTCGGCAACCATTTTTGTCGCCTCGGGAATGTGATAGCTGTCAAGAGATTCTGAAAAGTTTTTAACAAATCCGCTTGTCCGGCTACAGATCCACCGGTCCATCACATTGACAATTTTAATATCCGGCTGATTGAATAAACCCGAAGCGTTCATTTCCTTGGCCATTTGAAAATATTTATAGCAATTCCAGTATATTAAAAGAATACGCTTTACCTGCTCGGCAATTTTATCTTCGGAGATATTCATGTCCTGGCCGGCCATCGTCGGACTACCCATTAAATAAAGCCTCAAGGCATCGCCACCGTATTTTTCGATAACCAAACGTGGATCAGGATAGTTGTGGAAAGATTTAGACATTTTCCGGCCATCGGTTCCCATAATCACTCCGGAAACGACGACATTTTTATAACTGTGGGAATTAAAAAGCGCCGTTGATAAGATATGAAGCACGTAAAACCAAGCTCGCACTTGTCCGGTATATTCGGAAATATAGTCGGCAGGAAAGCTTTTTTCAAATTCTTCCTTATTCTCAAACGGATAATGCCTTTCGCTGTAAGGCATCGACCCCGACTCGAGCCAGCAATCAAGAACCTCCTTTACTCGATGGAACTCTCCTCCGCA
>CAZUEG010000085.1:0-3696 GCA_964619495.1 uncultured Candidatus Saccharibacteria bacterium
ATTTATCAATGTATTCTTGAATCAAATGCCGCCGAGCATTCAGCGCGGATGCTTGCGATGAGGAATGCCGCCGATAATGCCCAAAAAATAACCGCCAGCTTGCGACTCGAATACAATAAGGCGCGGCAAGAACAAATCACCGCCGAGGTCTGCGAGATATCATCCGCTAAAGAGGCTTTGGGGTAAAATAAATGCCATTGATTAATCAATCCTTATTTGTCATCTATTAAAACTATATGCCAAGAATTACGCAAATAATTGGTCCGGTGGTCGATGTTGAAAAAGATGAGAGAGAATCGATTTTTCTCTACGAGGCCTTGATTGTTAAAGATGCGAATCTGGTTCTCGAGGTCGAGCAGTTTTTAGGCGGACAAAAATTGCGATGCTTAGCAATGGGACCGACCGAAGGTTTAAAACGAGGCGATATCGCCGAAAAAACTAATTCGCCAATAACCGTTCCTGTTGGAAAAAACGTTTGCGGCAGATTAATCAACGTTTTAGGAGAGCCAGTGGATAACGGCGGACCGATCGCTTCAGAGGTGCGTTATCCGATCCACCGGCCGGCGCCAACCTTAGAGCAAGAAAAAGGCGACGTGGAAATTCTGGAGACCGGATTAAAAGCAATTGATCTTCTTTGCCCGATTCCCAAGGGAGGGAAAGTGGGATTGTTCGGCGGCGCCGGAGTGGGAAAAACCGTACTGATCCAGGAATTAATTAGAAATATTGCTAAAGTTCATCGCGGGGTATCGGTCTTTGTCGGCGTCGGCGAGAGGTCGCGCGAAGGAAACGATATTTATCTGGACATGAAAGAATCAAAAACGCTGGAGAATACCGTTCTCGTATTCGGACAGATGAACGAGCCGCCGGGAGTCCGCTTTAGAACCGTGCAAACCGCATTGTCGATTTCCGAATATTTTAGAGACGAAGAGGAGAAAGATGTCTTATTATTTGCCGATAATATTTTCCGCTATGTTCTTGCCGGATGCGAAGTCTCAGCACTGTTAGGGCGCTTGCCGTCACAAACCGGCTATCAACCGACCCTATTCTCGGAAATCGGCGCATTGGAAGAAAGAATTACCTCGACGCAGGACGGATCGGTTACCTCAATCCAAGCAGTTTATGTTCCGGCGGACGATCTTACCGATCCGGCAATTGTCGCCATCTTTTCTCATCTTGATTCGTCTCTCGTTCTTTCGCGGCAAATCGCTTCTCTGGGGATCTATCCGGCCGTCGATCCGTTAGAGTCGTCGTCATCGGTTTTAAGTCCGAGAATCGTCGGCGAAAAGCACCATCAGGCAGCTTCAGGAGTAGTTAAAATTCTCCAACGATATCGCGAGCTCCAAGACATTATTGCCATATTGGGAGTAGAGGAATTATCTGAAGAGGATCGGCTTACTGTTAATCGGGCGCGGAAGGTGCAAAAATTTCTTTCCCAGCCGTTCTTTGTCGCCGAACCGTATACCAATCGTCCGGGGAAGTACGTAAGCCTGAAAGAGACAATTGATGGTTTCTTAAAAATCATTAACGGAGAGATGGACGGAATCGGCGAAGAGGCATTTTATATGAAAGGATCGATTGACGAAGTAACTGGTTAAATTCCAATCCTTCGGCAAGCTCAGGACTAGTCCGTCAGCTGGCGGACTAAATGAATAGCAATTATTAATCTCTCGACATTCGATGCTAAACATCGTGTCGGAAGATAAAATCCTACCGCTATCCTAATAAGGCAATGTGATGACACAATGTGACGACATTCAATGTCGTCACATTAATACAGAATATTTAACGAATTATTATGAAGGTTGAGATATTGACTCCAAAAAAGATAGAACTAGAAACCGAAGCGCGGGCGGTGATTTTGCCGACAATAATGGGAGAGATTTCCGTATTGAATTATCATGTTCCGTTAATCACTGTATTAAAGAAGGGAACGATTAGGGTGTTGGGGTCTAGTGATATGCCGATCGAAATAGATGGCGGGATTGCCGAAATCTTCGCCGATAAAATTACAATCTTACTCAAAAAGTTTTAGGATCGCCGGTTCGATTTAATTAACAGATAAATTATTAGCAAGTATTTTTTCGCCCTTTCAAACACAACGAGACCCGGCGACGTTGATAACTGCATAAGTTCAAAATATTACGCTTCTCGAACTCATATGATAAATAGCGGAGGACAATCCTTCGTCGAAAGGAGTAAAGAAAAACAATCTGTATAGAAAAACGATAAAATACTGTTCATGCAGTTAAGTAATGAAATAATTAATTTTGCGATTTTTTATTTGCCATTGATAGGAAGGATTATTGTCGATTTTAAATTTATCAAAAGGGCAAATTACGGACAACTTCGTGGTTACCCCTACGCTGTTTTGTTGCCCGTGATTTTTGTGTTTATGGCTTACAGCGCTTTTGATGTTTTTGAACCGGTTTTAAGCAATAACAAAATCCTAATAATGGAGATATTTACCGTTATATCGGCTAGCTTTTTAAGCGAAAAATTTTTTAACCGGCAGATTAATAAGCAGAAAATTAAGGAAAATACCGAATCATATATTATGAGCAGGCTTTATCAGGGTCTGCTTTATGCGATGTTGCTTGCCTTGCCCGGTTTATTCTTTTTCTACCTGAAAAGCTTAGTTAAGCTATAATAATCGTCAACTAAAAACCGCCCGGATAGTTATAGTTCAAGGGCGGTTTTTTTGTTTTTTAGTTTTATTGCCTTGCTTTAAAGTAATTACAGTGGCCGGCGGGAGAAACTTCGCCGTAAGCGGCAATTGCCTCCTCAAATGTCTTGCCATCCGGAACACAGGCATGCTTGGCCTCTTTTTCCTGGTAAGCCCGACAATTTTTACACTGCGTGCCCTCGTCTTTCCAGGCGGGAGAATATTGTACTTCGTCTGCCATAAATTTATTACTTACGGAGTTTAACCCCGTAAGTTGTTAATCTTCAGATGCTTTATTTAGAAAATCGCCTAAGATATCGACCTTTAGTAAATTAAAACCACGACCGTCGTCTCGCTTGATGACAATTAATTTATCTCCCCTTTCCACTTTACATTCCTCTCTTAATAGGGAAGGAATGGCAATTTGTCCCTTATCGGTAACCGTAACAATGCTGAAATGCTTGATTTTTCTTCGGCAGTACGCCTTTTCCATAGTATTATAAATAAGATATTTCTTACTCATCTTACCAAGCCAAACGAATCTGTCAAGCTTTAATGACAAAGAGCAGTTTTTTTGTTAAATTACACCAAAGAGTAAGAAATAATTTAATGTAATTTTATCGACTGTAAAAATATGACGATTAAAGAAATATACGACATGGCAGTTAAAAAGGGAATTGAAACCGACTTTCGGGGAATTTCCGGTATTGAAAGCGATTTGAAACGCCGGAAAGAGAAATACGAAAAACTCTCCGAGGACGAAAAGAAATATTTTGATAAAGAGCGGTTATCTAATCCTTTTGCTGATAGCCGGATTCTTTTTGGCGATCCCAATAAAGAAGTTAAAAAAATAATTGCTGGAATTGATATTGAGGGCGGAGAAATATTTTTGGCTAAAGAATTAGGCGCCGATTTAGTCTTCTCTCATCACCCGGAAGGAATTGCCTTGGCCGGTTTAGATGACGTAATGCACTTGCAGATAGATGTTTTGGCGCAATACGGGGTGCCGATAAATGTTGCCGAAAAGTTATTAA
>CAZUEG010000086.1:0-3669 GCA_964619495.1 uncultured Candidatus Saccharibacteria bacterium
GCCGGTTATTGCGTGTTGATCGCCATTATCGGCTATATCCTTCTTTATCCGGTATATCTGTTCCATGTTTCCGGCTATCCTTTGGACCGCCAGCTAAATGACACTCGGCTTCTTTTGGCATCGTCGAATTTACGGCCGCTGGCCGATATCGTTATTTTCATGGCCGATAAGCCAATCTTGAGGCCGTATGCCGAATATGCGTTGGGATTGTTAATGGTTTTTCAGCGGGTTTCCGGAGGCAATACCACTTTTTTTATGGGAGAAATTACCTCGAGCGCCTGGGCGAATTATTTTCCGGTGGTGTATCTGATAAAAGAAACTGTCGTTTTCCACCTGATAACCTTAACGGCAATTATTATTTCCATAATCGGCCTTATCAAAAAAACAACGGCGAAATCATATCATAATATATTTGTCCGAATAAAAGGGTGGATAATCGCCCATATTGATGAAGTTGCGATGCTTGCTTTTATCGCTATCTATTGGATTTCATCTTTAAAGGCAAACTTGAACATTGGCGTCCGCCACTTGTTGCCGGTTTTTCCGTTCACGTTTTCACTGGCCACCGGTGTTTTTTATGCCAGAATTTTCAATCCGCCAAATCTGAAAATTAAGTATGGCGTTTTGGCGTTGCTCCTTTTATGGCAGACTTGTTCCGTTGTCGCAATATATCCTCATTTTCTTTCATATTTCAATGAATTTGTCGGCGCAAAAAACGGTTATCAATACGTTGCCGATTCCAACCTTGATTGGGGGCAGGAATTGAAACGTTTAAATTCCTGGCTTGGTAAAAACGGTGTTGAAACCGTGTATGTCGATTATTTTGGCGGCAGCGATGTTCATTACTATTTAGGCGATAAAGCCAGAATGTGGTGGGGAACCCGAAATCCGAACGAGTTGCCAAAAGACAGTTATCTGGCGGTATCGGCAACATTTCTTCAGGGAGGGCGCGGCAAACCAATTAAGGGTTATAAAGGAGACCATGGATATTATGACTGGCTTAATCAATACCAACCGCTTACGGTCATCGGCAATTCGATATTCGTATATCACATTCAATAACCCTGCCTAGTTAGATTCTAAAAAAAAGACGACATTCGATGTCGTCTTTTTTTCTCTTTTAAGCGAGGTAATTGGCTTCCGGGACACTCCGGGTCTGCGAAGCGGGCATGGTTTTGAGCCAAGTCTGACTTGGCGAAAAGGAGCCAGTGAACTGGCAAACAGGCGAGCAACCCGGCGTGAGTGAGTTTTGCGCGCTGGGCAAAACGAACGACCCGGAAACCATATTACCGAGCGTTTTCTTTCTTTTAGAAATACGAATAACGCTGAACAAATGTACGGTATTAAAAAAGGCGGCATAAAGCCGCCTTTTTTAATCTTCTCTACTTGTCGCGATAGCGATAAGGCGCGAGATTGCCGAAACGGACGTCGATATATTCTAATGATCCCTGCAAATCCGAGGGGATTTGTTTATTCAACACCGCTTTTAATTTTTCCAATTGCCAAGTAATATCATTTTCCAGATCGAAATATATATCCCAGCCGCCGGTTGTAACGACGGTAATCCGGCTATTTTCGATCACCGCTTCTTGGGCGGTCAAGCCGGAATCTCTTTTTAAAGATTGGTCTATTTTTATAATCGCGTTCATTGTTTCTTTATTGGCGGCACGCTCGCCAAGATTTAAAAGCGGACCTTTCGCCGGTAATTGCCTGATAACTAACCGGTCTTTTTTGTCGGCCTCTAAAAAAATTATCCCCTGCCCGTCAATCTGATAATAATTATCGCCGTTAAGCCAAAGAGCGACGGCCGATCGTTCGCGAATATTCACCGCTAGAGCGTTTGGCAGTTTTTTGGTAATGGTTATTTCCTCAATTACCGGGTAAAGCTCTTTCAGCTTATTCCGGGTTTTTGCCGCGGAAAACAAAAATATGCTTCTTGAGAAAAAAACGAAACGGCAATTGGCATCATTATCAACAATTCTGGCAATATCGCCAATACTTGTCTTTTGTGTTCCAAGGACGTCGATTGAGGAAATCCAGAAAAATTTAAAAAAGAACAGAAGGTATATTGCTGATGACAATGAGATAACAGCGGCGATTATCGCCCAAAATATCTTTGAGCGATATATCGGCTGCCGTTTTTTTATTCTATGCGTTTTTTTTAACGAATACGTTTTCTTTGCCCTGTTTTTCATTATGATTTATTTTACAAACCCCGCTTCGCCTTTCTTATCTTTTCTATCGCATAGTTAATCCAATATGTCGGCGATAAAATCAAATCGTATGTTTTTAAATATTCGTCCTTATCGCCGCCAAATCCCATTTTAAATTGGGTTGGTCCGGCCCAAGGATGTCCTTTTTCAGTTTTCGGATCGACAAATCCCCAGAAATCATAAATCCGGCAACCGCGCCTTTTCGCCTCCTTGATTGCCTCCCACCCTAAAAGATACGGTACCGACAATTTTGCATACTGCGGATCGGAAATGGCATGATGATAGTATGCCGTTTTGCCGGAAAAAACCACGAATGATCCCGCGGCAATTTTTCCGTCCACCGCGCCGAAGAAAAGCCTCACCTGGTCGCCGTTATGAAAGGCAGAAAACTCTTTTGACAGATAATCATAGGAAAACGGCACGAATTTTTGTCTTTTTGACACCCGATTATGGTAATCGCTGAAAACCCTGACGTTTTCTTCGTCATCGCTGTTAGTGACTTTAATTGCCGGATTATTTTCCGCCCGGCGGATCAGATAGCGGGTGGTTTTCCGCATATTTCCCATTAAAATATTTATTGGCGGCTCAATGTCGAGCTTCCAGCTTGCCTCCGGATGGGTTTGGATCGGCGCTTTAAAAAAGCGCAAGTCTTTAATAATCTTGAGACCGCTGTCGTCTCTCTCCCAGACGGGATTAATGCGGATAAATGAACATCCCTCGTCAATAGCCAATTTTTTCAAATAATCAATCAGGAAAATAAATGCCTCGCGGCAGTTTTTATTATTCCACGTTGATAATTCGCCGGTTAACTTTTGCGCGCTAACCGGACCATGAGGAATAATAAGAAATTTGCCCCGCCGGGCAACTTTTTTTTCAACAAGAGCGATTATCACCGGATCGTCGCCGATAAAAACGCCGAATCTCCATATCTTTTCTCCCATAGACACGCTAAACTCGCCCCACTCCCATGACTGAAGAAATGTTTTTCTTTCTCCTTTGTTATAAGCTCTATCCCACTCGTCTTTATTTTTTATCTCTCTTACGAAATATTCCATATAAAGCGCAAAACAACGCTGACAAATCTTACATCTATTTTTAAACGCAATTATTAATAAAATCGGTTACCAGTTTGGCTTCTTTTTCGCCGATATTGATATGGGTTGGCAGATTCAAAACGGTCAGTGCCGCATTTTCGGCATTACGGCACGATCCGCGCCGGTATTTAACCGATTCAAGAATCGTATCGTCCGGAGCAACCGGATTGGTATACCAATCGCCGATAAGGATATTATTTGCCCATGCTTTTTTTATAATTTTATGGGCTAGCGGGCTTTTAACCGTGAATCTCAAATATGACTGGCTGATATCATCGCTTTTTACCGGCATGATGAATTTATTACGATCGACATTACGATAATAAAATTCAGCTATTTCTTGCCGGTGGCGGTTAAACCGG
>CAZUEG010000087.1:0-3630 GCA_964619495.1 uncultured Candidatus Saccharibacteria bacterium
TGTCCAGCGAATCTTTTAATTCCTCGTAGTCGTCGGGATTCTCCGGATAAACGCTCAAATACACCATCGGTTTTGGTTCAAGGTAACCCTCGAGAGGCTTGACTGCAGGATCTAATACGGGATTCTTCAGATTAGCGTTCTCGCCGGAAATCTTGATTATCGTGTCCCCCACCCGCACTCTCCCCGGTTCCTTTATTCCGGTGGCGATATAGCCGATATCGCCGCTAATCAAATGATCGGCGTTTACCATCTCGGGTTTAAAAAATCCTGTTTCGATCACCTCGCTCACCGTTTTTTGCGCCATCAGATAAATCTTGTCGCCGGCTTTTACTTCGCCGTCAACGATTTTTACGAATACAATCACTCCCTTATAAGAATCATACTTTGAGTCGAAAATTAACGCTCTCAATGGTTTGTCAATATTTATTTTTGGCGGGGGAACCCGGCTTATCACGGCATTTAGCAACGCTTCGACTCCGGTTCCCAGTTTGGCGGAAATCTTAAAAACTGACTCCGGATCCACGTCCAGAATCGATGCTATTTGGGTTTGCGCCTCGGATATCATTGCTTGCGGCATATCGATTTTATTAACCGCGGGAACGATTACCAGATTCTGCTCGCGGGCTAATTTGAGATTGGCCAAAGTTTGCGCCTGGATGCCCTTGGTGGCATCAACCAGTAAAATTACCCCGTCAACTGCCGCTAAAGACCGCGACACCTCATAAGAAAAATCAACATGCCCCGGAGTATCAATAAGGTTTAAAACGAATTCTTGCCCTTCGCCTTGCTCAGGACCTCCTTGTCCTTCACTTCGTTCAGGACCTCCGGTCTGCCAAAGCATCCTTACGGGCTGCATTTTGATGGTAATCCCTTTTTCCCTTTCAAGTTCCATCATATCCAAAAATTGCGGCCGCATCTTATTCAGCGGCACTGTTTTTGTTATTTCCAAAAGCCGATCGGCAAGCGTTGATTTGCCGTGATCGATGTGGCTCAAGATCGCAAAGTTTCTAATTTCCATAATATTGTCTATCTCCCAACCGATATTTTAAGTCCGCGATTAATAATTGTCTTTTTTATCGCCGATAATTCCTCCGACCTTAACAGATACGCAACAAATAAGTAGGATAATAATCCCGCAAGTCCGCTAACCGCTGTCTGAAGAAAAACACCATTAAAGGTCCGCATATCAACGAACCCGCCAACGATATTTAGAGACAGATAGACAACGATTGCCATCAGTGACGCACAAACAGCAATTTTAACTGCCGACTTAACGAGCAAACCGACCGCCGTCTGCCAGCCGGCGTTTAAAGAACCGGATTCTTGAACAATTTTTCGCGGAAGCAAAAACCATAACAGCAACGCCTGAAAGACGCTGGATATCATTAATGCGACCGGCAGAGCAACAACCTCAATATGATCCAATCCGTCAATTCTTAAAAAAGCGGAAACAGAAGCAATTATTTCATTCCTGCTTAAAAAACCATCAAGCCCCGCAGCAAGGATTTTAACCAAAGAGACGGATAAAAGAAGGTTGATGGCGGTTGCGCCGATGCTGACAATTACCGGAGTGCGGGTATCTTTCAGCGAGAAAAACGCCCGCGTCAATAACGGAATCAGGCTGGCGGCAAGAATCCCAAAAGCAAATATTCCCAGCGATGCCGCCGTTAACCGCGTTTCCATCCAGCCGAAACGGCCGGTACCTAAAACCAGACGGACGATTTGCGCTCTTAAAAAAAGCATCAGAACAGAGACGGGAACGATTAAAAATATCATTTGCTTCAGAGAAACGAACAGGTCCCTGATAAAATCATCATACCGGCGGCTTGCCCAATAACGCGATAAATCAGGAAACGCCGCGACGGCAAAAGACACGCCGATCATTCCCACGGGAAACCATTGCAGGTTGTTGGCATAATTGAATACGGCAATGCTTCCGGAAACCAAAGTCGAGGCGATCGCGGTAACAAAAACCAGATTAAAGTGATATGACGCCTGGCCGATGATTCGCGGGACCATCATTTTAAATATCTTTTTCAGGGCCGGATGGTTGAATTTTAATATTGGCGCGAAATGAAATCCGGATGACGAAAACGCCGGTATTTGGATTAAGAGATGCAACAAAGCGCCGGCTACCACCCCCCATGCCAATCCGGAAAGCCCGATAAGCGGCACAAAGAACAGGATCCCGATGATAATTCCAAGGTTATAGAAAATCGGCGCCAGAGAATAAGACAAAAAACGGTTGAAATACTGCAACACTCCGGAAACAATATTTGAAATTCCTAAAATCAGCGGGCTAAAAAACATAATCCGGGTCAGAATTACCGCCATCGATATCTGGCTATCGGAAAAGCCGGGAACAATCAAACGGACGATTATCGGGGTTAAAATAAACAGAAGACCGCAAGAAATCAAAAGGACAAGGGAAAAGCATGTTAATACTCCGTTAACCATTGATTGTCCGCCATCCGGCCATATAACCGGCGAATTAGAGGAGTCATTAGCGTCTGTTCTGTTGAGATATTCGGAAAGAATCGGCAGAAATGCCGCCGTCAAACCGCCGGTGATTACTAACCCGTATATAAAATCAGGAATCCGGAAAGCGGCAAAATATACGTCTAAGTTTTCATCGGCTCCGAACCGGCCGGCCAAAAGACGATCTCTCAATATTCCCAATACAGCGCTTAAACAAAAAGAAAAAGCGACGACAAATGCCGCTGACAGCGTGTTTTTTGTCTCCCGATGAAGAATTTTCCTGATATCCATAAAATTGTGGCTTTTCTCTCTTTCTCTTAGTTATTCTAAACTATGTTAACCGCTTTGACAAAATAGATGTTGTTTTTCGTGTAAGATTCACGGGTATTACTCATACTTTTAAGCGAGGTAATTGGTTTTCGGGACACTCCGGGTCTGCGAAGCGGGCATGGTTCTGAGCCAAGTCAGACTTGGCGAAAAGAACAAGCAACCCGGCGTGAGCGAGTTTCACTCGCTGGGCGAAACGAGCGACCCAAAAACCATATTGCCGAGCGTTTTCTTTGACTTAAAGACATAAACAACACCGTCAATTTCGATACTCCTGTTGACTATTCGGCGCGTCTTTAGTACGATAACGAATCCCGACCGACCGGATGACCGCTCCGTTGATAAGGGCGGGGAGGAAAGTCCGAGCACTCTCCCTGAACCATTTATGGCGAAGGGATCAACAACAGCGGGTAACACCCGCCTCCGAAATAATAATTTCGGACGAGGTGCGAACAGAGACGGTTTGATCCGAAAGGACAAACCGCCCTCCGAAGCCTTCTTGTCCCTCCGCAGTTTTGACGAAGGGAGAGGCATAGGAGGGCGAGCGAAGCCATAAAACGAAGATCCTCCTTCGTTCCGCTAAGCGGAACTACGGAAGGACCTGCGCTAAAAGCTCCGGTGAAACGGCTAAATCCTTGTTGGGTGCAAGAATGAACCCTGAGTCGAAAGACGAATGGGGTAAAAATAATTCGCTACTGTTCATTTGGACCCTAAAGGTTTAAATGGGCTTGACCCTGAGAGTAATCGAAGGGCTAGATAGATGATCATCCATTACACGTTTGTGTAAGGACAGAACTCGGCTTACAGGCCGGTCGGGAAACAAAA
>CAZUEG010000088.1:0-3628 GCA_964619495.1 uncultured Candidatus Saccharibacteria bacterium
AAAGTATGATTTTAATAGAATGGATATTATTGAAGACATTGAAAAGATAAAAAGCTTGAATATTGAAACTGAACATGTAGCGATGGGAAAAGCGGACATACCAGAAGTTGAGGTGGAAAAAATAGCTAAAGCCACAAAAACAGAAAATTGGCCGATTGAAGAACTAAAAAAACAACTAGTAAAACAAATTCATTCAATCGCCAAATACGCGCTTTTGGAGTATGACAGGAATTCTGACGAAAGGCAGGTGGCTTTGGTTAAAATCATTCGGGGTCACATTAAAAAAAGATTACTTAATGGCAGTGACATTGAGGACTCAATAGATGAAGTATTGTTAAGGCGTTTATGGGCCATTATTGACCAGACAAGAGATGTTTTCATGAGACCAGAGCTGATCGAGGGCATATTTACCGGTAAATAAACAAGTTTGATTTCTGCTGAAAATAATATGATTAGTAAAAGAGGAACATTAACCAATCTTAAGAAAAGTCCCATCGGCAAGGAAAATTATGATTCGGCTTTGGAGCGAGAATATATGGTGGAGCTTGAGCGCGATGCCGCGGTAGTAAGCTGGACAAAAAAGCACGAAATAAAAATTCCCTATAGAATTCTAGGCTTTCCGCATAATTATTTTCCTGACTTTTTAGTTGAATATAAAGACGGTCATAAGGAAGTCCATGAAACAAAAGGATTGCCTTTATTATTTTGGTTATCTACCAAACTAAAGCGCGAAGCCGCAGAAAACTATTTTGAAAAATTAGGCTGGAGATACAAAATAATCACTAAAGACAAAGAAGCGTTTTACAATAAAGTTTAAATCTCTAAATGGTGCGTTAATTTTACCAGTATTAAATTCGACGGCGAAAAACTCTACGATCTTGCCCCGGAGAAAATAAAAATCGTTGAGAAATAAAATTATTAAAGAAAAAAGCTATTAAGCATGATGGATATTCCTCAAGGCATTAAAAATAAATTTATGGTTAGAAACGATTATTTGGATTGGATTAATAAAGAAACATCTATTTTCGTGTATTTGGATTTAACTAATATGTTTCATTGGCAGGATGTTTTGGGATGGAAATTTAGAGTAGAAGACGTCGTTGAACAGCTTTTTACTTTTACAAATATCAAAGAGATCAAGGTATATTATGGATTGAACGAAAAAGACAAGAAAAACTCCGAATCTTTTCATGACCGCATCAAAAAAACCGGAGCGATTCTTAAAACTAAATCGATGAAGTTTATCATAAAAGATGTTGATGAGAGTTTATTTTTTCAACGTCGTACAATGACTTTATTCGATAGGTCAGTTAAAAATAAGATTCAAGGATTAATAGATGAATTACAAAAATCGGGAATAATCATTGAAGAACCGAAGTGTAATTTTGATGTTGAAATGGCAATGGATATGTTGGATGATGTCGAAAAATTAACAGCAGTTTTGCTTTTTTCTGGTGATTCGGATCTGTTAAGGCCGTTAGAGCGACTGAAAGTAAAGGGTAAGAAAATTGGAATTGTTGGAGTCCGCGGCAAAGTAGCTGGAGAATTGCATAACATCAAAGATAAATATATCGATTTTGGTAAATTTTATACCGGCAAAAGAACTTACATAGAAAGCGAAAATCCCGCTTTTGGCGGGACCGCGTGATTAATAGGATTTCTCCTACATTTAAAGTATAACTTTTACTAAGAACTACTGTCAATAGTATGCGCTGGTCTGTAAAGGCAATTTAGAAATGTCCTAGCAACGAGCAATTCTGTCACAATCCCGCGGGGTCAGACCCCGTGGGATAATCTTATCGCCACTTTCATGTCTCTGGGAATCGCCGAAAGTATCCGCACCGACAGCTAACCTTCCCTTGATAAATTTTGCATTTACTATTGACATTTTTGCGTTACCCGATTAGACTGTAAATAACCGAAAGAAAATATCGCTGGTTTAATAATCTCTGTTTTTAACACTCTGATTTTGTTCCCAGACAAAATTGAATAAAATGTGGCCCTAAATATTGTCTTAGGGTATTTTTAGTTTTCAATAAAAAAGAAAAAGCCATTTAGTCGTTCACCAAGTCAGTAATGTTAAACGGATCAAAATAGCGTTTTTTTGATAATCACAGCCAATTTTGCCGAGGTCATAATGTTTTTCTGGTAACGGAACAACTATAAGTCGAAGCCGATCGCCGCTATTTAAGCGGCTTTAAGCGGCTTGTTTGATGACGGATAACATCCCTTATTTTTTTAACGGTAAATAACCGGTTTAATTGACAAGCTTGGCGAAGCTAAAATATTAATACTATGCAGGAGATTAAAACAAAAAGCTTTAAAAAAACTAACGTTACCCTTCCCCTGCCCTATCTTCTGGAGGCCCAGAAAGAAAGCTGGCAAAAGTTTTGGGATACTGATGTTCGCGAGCTGTTTACCGAAGTTTCCCCGATCAAGGATTATACCGGAAAAGAACTGGAATTATATTTTCAGGACTATAAGCTCGATAAGCCGAAATATAAAGACGACCTGGAAGCCAAACTGAACAACGATTCATACGAAGTGGCGATGAGGGTGATGGTCAAAATGATTAATATCAAAACGAAAGACGTTCGCGAGCAAGAAGTGTTTCTTGCCGATTTCCCGATTATGACCGAACGGGGGACATTTGTTGTTAACGGCGTCGAACGGGTGGTCATTTCGCAGTTGATCCGGTCGCCGGGAGTTTTCTTCACCGGTTCGGTGACTCACGGAAGGAGGCTTTTTGGCGCCAAGATTATTCCGAACCGCGGCGCCTGGCTGGAATTTGAAACGGAGGCATCGGGATTCATCGGCGTAAAAATTGACCGGCGGCGGCGCGTTCCCGCAACAATGCTCTTAAAAGCATTTGGCGTCGAAGAGACGGAAATCCGTAATTTATTTCAAGCCGTCGATCGCGACGAAGACGTCCAATATATCGAGGAAACATTGAAAAAAGATACAACCCACAGCCAGGGGGAGTCATTAGTGGAAATCTATCAGCGGTTAAGGCCGGGTGATATTGCCACTCCGGAGACGGCGAAAGAATTGATAAACAATATGTTTTTCAATTTCAGCCGCTACGACTTATCGCGGGTTGGCCGCTGGAAGATGGGCCAAAGACTGGCGGATTTAAAAACGAAAAACGGGGAAATAACGATAAAAGACCGTGTTATCAGGCTGGAAGATGTTATCGCGATTATTAAGGAAATTATTCGGATGAATAACGATCCCGGTGCCAAGCCCGATCAGATCGACCATCTCGGCAATCGTCGTGTCAGGACGATCAACGAGCTGATGGTGAACCGCCTGCGCGTCGGCTTTATGCGAATGGAAAGAATTATCAAGGATCGAATGTCTACTTTGGATACCAATCTTGTCACTCCGGCCCAGCTGGTTAATCCGCGACCGATTATGGCGATCGTAAAGGAATTTTTTATGAGTTCGCAAATGTCGCAATTTATGAATAACGAAAACCCGCTGGCAGAACTGGAGCACAAACGCCGCTTATCGGCAACCGGTCCCGGGGGCTTAACCAGAGAACGCGCCGGGTTTGAAGTCCGCGACGTCCAGCCCTCTCATTATGGCAGGATTTGCCCGATCCAAACTCCGGAAGGCCCCAATATCG
>CAZUEG010000089.1:0-3549 GCA_964619495.1 uncultured Candidatus Saccharibacteria bacterium
ATCGCCGGTCTTATTTTTGGCGTCATAGATGTTCTTTTGATGATTCCTCTCCCAATTGAGAATAAACTGATAGCTATGCTTGGCTCTTTTATAAATCGTTTTGCCATCGGATTCTTTGTTGTTAATACTGAAATTCCTATTCCTTCTTGGTCTAAAGGACTTTTTGTCGGATTACTCTTGAGTTTACCCGATGCTATTATTACCAAAACCTACATTCCGATTGTTGGTATTGGGGTTATCGGCGGTTTAATTATTGGTGTCTTATCGAGTCGACTAATCGGAAAATAGCTCAACATTTTTTAATGTCCGCAAAAAGTATATTTTACCAGTTTCCGCGATTATATGTTTGGGGATTGAAACACATTCACGGGGCTGATTTTGACAAGCGCTATCGGTTTATGGCGAGTTTTGCGAAAGATAATGACAGTGTTTTAGAACCGGCGTGCGGACCGGCAATCCTTGCCGATTACCTGCCTCCTTCTGTTAATTATTGCGGATTCGATACTAACAATCGGTTCATAGAATATGCGCGGAATAGGGGCATTAATGCGTCTATTGGAAATGTCTTAGAAAAGAACTGTTATAAACCAGCCGATGTGGTTGTTATCTGCGATATCCTTCATCACCTAAAACCAGTTGATCGGCCAACGCTTGTCAGGTATTGCTATGAATCTGCCAAAAAATACCTCATAATCTGCGACCCAGTAACCAAGACCGGATCCAACCGCTTAAAAAACGCATGGGATAGCTTGATGTTTACTATCGCCGAGCAGGACGGTGTTAATCGGCCAAAAAGAGAAGAGTGTTACGCCAAGGAACAGCTAACAAAAGAAGCAAATAATGGTTTCAGGGTTATTGAAGACACAAAAGAGTGTAAAATTACCGAAATCGGCGAGGATCTGATTATCGCCTATCGGAAGAAATAATGCCCATCGGCTATTGACAAAAGAGGATAAAAAATGGTAGGATGGGTCCATCAAACCCCTTAGAGGGTTTTTTAAATAGGGTTCGAGGATAATCATTTATCCGCCAAGGATAATGAGTAAAGATCATAAACGTCCCGGATTTTCGGGAATTAATACTCTCTTAATAGCGGCTACCTCGGTAGCCATTGTTTGCGTTTTACCGTTTATCTTGCCCTTAGCATTCGCCGATAGTATTTTTGCCGTTGAAGATCCTTACAATGGAGACAAAAATGAATCTCTAATTAGCGAGCCTAATTTAAATGATAAACTGGCGATTATTGAAGATAACAGCCTATTAATCGTCTCCGGCTCTAGCGAATTCGAACCGGAGGCAGAAATCAGAATAAACGTAACCGTTACCGGCTACTCCAGTACTGTTGAAGAAACGGACGATACTCCGTTCGTTACGGCTTCAAACACCATTGTCCGGTCGGGCATCGTTGCCGCTAATTTTCTTCCATTTGGCGCAAAAATCCGCATCCCGGAAGTGTATGGCGATATCGTGTTCGTTGTCGAAGATCGGATGAACGCCCGCCATTGGCGCAATGTTGATATCTGGTTTCCAAGCCATCCGGAAGCGGAGGAATTCGGAATAAGAAAAACATATATTGAAGTTGTTGAAAATTAACAAGCTCGTACAAAAAGACGTCACGATAACCGTGGCGTTTTTCATTTCCTAAACAAACTCTCAGTTTTTATGCTTGGTGGAATTATACAACTCTATTCGAATATTTTTTGCCTGCCCGCCAAGGCTCGAAAGGCGACGGAGGGAACGGAACTGACGCCCTCCGCTTCACCCCGGCGGAACGCTCGGGCGCGCAACGGAATCCCCCCCACACATCCCCCTTCCGCCGCACCCTCGCTTTCCACCGCCGTCGAATTTCACACTCCACCAAGATCATTTTTTAATTTGCCAATTTCCATTTCCACTTCCTTTTGATATTTCTTTTTCCACCCTAATCCCCGTCCGGTTGGAAAAGGAAAAACAAAACAATCAATCCCTTTTATTTTTATATTTTCATTGTCTTGATAATAATCTATCAATTTCCATTTCTTGCCCGTCAGTAATTCTAATCCCGATCGTCCTAAAAAAATAATCGCATCTGGATGGCAAAAATTTCTTTCTTTTTCCAAAAGAGCTTGGCTTTGATAGTCATCAAATTTTTTCCGAGAATTATTTTCATAAACTTTTTTAGCATCGGTTATGTAAAGAAAATCTAAATTCAATTTACATTCTTCTAAGATAAATTTACTATACTTTTTAAATGCTACCTCTGGATTATAACCGAATGCACTTCTAAATTTTTTGTATAAATCTAAATTTCCAAATAAATGCGCCAAAAAAACTACACTGCCGGCATCGGGCGTATCTGAGTCTTGAGTGATTATAAAAATTCTTTTACCTTTCCTGTTAGAAAAATATCCTTTCCCCCAGAAAGGCAAATCCGTCCCTCTTTTTTCCGACTGATGATTTTGCTCTGACAAAAAATCATTCTTTAAATCTTGCGCGTAATAACTATCTGAATTTTTCAAAAACCAACCCGTTACTGTGTTGGTTGTGAATTTTTCTTTCGGATAGATTTTATATTCAGCGAAAAGTTTTGCTAATTCGCTTATTTTTTCCATATAGTTATTTCATTAAATCGTCAAGCGAAACGCCAAGAGCTTTGGAAATTTTCTCGAGCGTATTCAGCGTTGGGGTTTTGATTTTTACCAGTTTCAATTTTGACAATCGAATTACAAGAAACATCTTTGAGGTAAGTTGTCGACCTGTTTTGATTCTTTTGCATTCATGCCGATTTTTGAGGGATAGTCGACTTTTATATAATGTCGCCTTCTCATTGATTCCCACTGATCAAAAATCTCTTTTTTTCTAGGCAGATATAACTCAGGGCTATTACTATACATAAGATGTTTTAATTTTTCACAATCGTCAATATAAAAATGAATACTATAAGCCGTTGAGCGACTATTTTTATTGTTATGACTATGAACCGACTTCAAGGGAATATCTAATTGATGGCATATAATTTATTATTAAAATCTTCTAAAAACGGCCGACTATATCCTATAAAACCTGCCTTTATTTGAAATGTCTTATTAACTTGATAAATATAAACAGTTCCGTCGCCATCAAAGAAACCTCGCGCAAAATCGGCAAAATACCTATCGGGCACAAAAATTGGTTTAAGATTGAGGCTTTTCCTAGGACAAATCCCTAATTTCAGTAAATCAAAATAAATCTCGGGTATGCAAATTTGAAGAGCAGAATAAACTTTCTTTTTTGATAAACCATTGCCTTTCATCGTAATCCTCTGCTCTGCCGCCATTACCCTTTTAATATTTTCTAGATGATCTTTATCTTTGCTAGTTATATTTAGGCAATATTTCTTTCTGAAAACTTTTTCTGATTTGATATTGCTTTCGCAAATACACCCATCGGCAACGATAAAACCTAAGACATAGGCCATATTCCTATTCCAGCTCTTAAAAAAGTTTGTATTTACCGGCAATCCTTTGTACATAGTTATGTGTCTCTATTGTACCAAGTTAGAACCTATTTTCAAAATCGGTAAATGAATCG
>CAZUEG010000090.1:0-3507 GCA_964619495.1 uncultured Candidatus Saccharibacteria bacterium
CATATCGTTTCCTGAAAGAATCACGGAGATAAATAAAAAAACTCGTTTTTTAATCACAGGCGAAGTCATCGTTCTTTTTCTTCTGACTTTGTTTACTTCCCTGATTGATAAAAACGAAATAATTAACGGTCAAGACCGTCATACGGTTTATGGCGATTTTTATTTTTTATTTATTATCCATTTTGTTGTTTTTATTTTTTCAACAATAGTAATTTTAATCCGAAAATTACGAACTCTTAAAGGCGTAGAAAAGATTAAAGTGGTTTATGTCATCTGGGCTTTGTCGTTGACCGCCTTAATGGGTTTTTTAACTAATATTATTATTCCCTTGCTTGGAAATCAGGGGGCGGCGGCTTTCGGACCATTCTCTACGCTTTTTCTCGTAGGAATTATTAGTTATTCAATCGCGAAACACAGATTGATGGATATCCGACTGATAATGGGCAAGGGGATGATTTATCTTTTGTCGTTTTCAACCGTTGTCGGCCTTTCCCTGCTACTGATCACTCTTAACAAGAAATTTTTTCAGCCGGCGTCCGAACTGGCGGTCAATATTTTTGTGGCAATATTCAGTATCGGCCTTTTCCATTTAGTTTTCCGTATTTATGAAAACATTGCCAAGAAGCATTTTTATTACGTTTTTTATAATTATCAGACTATTCTCGTTGAACTCGGAAAAAAGATAACCCGGGTGTTGGATATCGATACGTTGACCGCCCTTATCGTTTCGACCCTGACCGATACAATGAAAATCGAAAGAACGGTAATTTTATTAAGGGACGAAATTACCGGCAAGTATTCGATTAAGAAAAATATCGGTTTTAAGGAAGAAAACGGGATCTCTTTAGTCGGCGACAGCGTTCTTACCGAATATCTGGAAAAAATCCAGGGGCTGTTGATCTACGAGGAGCTGTCGCTGATTATCCAGGAAACGACAAGTTATTTTGAAAAGAAAGGATTGGAAGAATTGAAAGCAAATATGCAAAAGATTGAAGCGACGGTCTGTTTGCCGCTGTTAATCGAGAGAAAAATTATCGGGATGATTGTCCTGGGAAATAAAATTTCCCAAGACGCTTATTCCCAGGAAGATATCCAGCTTCTGGTCAGCTTGGCCAATCAGGCATCGATCGCTCTAAAAAACGCCCAGTTATATTCCCAAGTAAGAATGCTGACTAATAACCTGCAACAGCAGGTCGATCTGCAGACGACGGAATTGGTTGGCACCTATAACGAATTGAAGAAACTTGATCGGGCGAAATCGGAATTTATCTCTATGGCTTCCCATCAATTAAGAACGCCTTTAACGACAATCAAGGGCTATATCTCAATGATGCTGGAAGGAAGCTACGGCCGGTTGTCAAAAATAAAAAGAGACAAGCTCGCCAATGTTTTTCAAAGCAACGAACGGCTGATAAAGCTGGTCAATGACCTACTGACGATATCAAAAATCCAGCTGGGAAAAATCGAACTTTATAAAACATCTGTGTTAATCGAAGAGCTCTTATTTTCCTGCTACGAAGAAATGGCGCCATTGGCCAAAGAGAAAATGCTTAAACTGGATTATCTCAAACCCGAACGCGGTTTTCCTTTTATTAGTATCGATGAAATGAAAATCCGCCAAGTTATCAAAACGCTGTTGGACAATGCCATTAGATATACGGAAAAGGGGAGGATTGTCTTATCTGTTAAAAAACATAACGGAAAAATCATAATATCCGTCACTGATACCGGAGTCGGACTGGACGAAAGCGATATTGAAAAAGTGTTTCAGGGTTTCTCGCGGGGAACGGCGGGGATTGATTTGTTTATTGAAGGCACCGGCTTGGCGTTATATGTCAGTAAAAAAATCCTGGAGCTTCATAGCGGGCGGATATGGGTTGAATCGGGAGGAAAGGGCAAGGGTTCAACTTTTTTCGTCGAATTGCCCGTCAATGCGCCTACCTAGGAGCTTGTGCCTATAAGCCGGTTACGCTATTGTGCAATATATACTCGTTTAACTCGAGTTTGCAACTCTCGTTAACCGATTATGTACCCAAAATTTTTTTTCAAGGTTGTAAATTAAAGTATTTTGGGTATAACAAGCGGATAAATTATGCAGACGAAAATACTGATAATTGAAGATGAAAAAATGCTTGCCGACATGTATGCCGACAAGTTTAATGGCGCCGGCCTCAAAGTTTTTTTGGCGGGCGACGCCGAAGAGGGAATAATTAAAACGAAAAAGGAAAAACCTGATTTAATTCTCCTGGATATTCTTCTGCCGAAAGAAAACGGCATTTCATTTTTAACCCGCTTAAGAAAAGACCCGGATGTTTCTAACACGATGGTTATCGCCTTTTCTAATTACGACGTCCCCGACGTTAAGGCGCAAGCCAAAGAGCTGGGAGTGATTGATTACCTGATAAAGACCAATTATACTCCGCAGGAAATCACCGATAAAATAGCGACATATCTTAAAAAGTAACCATTGATAATTGGCTCCCAGCTTGCCGGGAGCCGTTTTTTATTGATAGCCAATGTCTGTAAGATCTATGAGCGTTATTTACACTTTTAAGCGAGGGAATTAGTTTCCGGGACACTCCGGGCCGCGAGTGGGCATGGTTTCGAACCGAGTCGGACTCGTTGAGAAGGAGCCAGCGAACTGGCAAACAGGCGAGCGCTTTAGACTGCCCGGTGTGAGCGAGTCCCGCGCGCTGGGCGGGACGAACGACCCGGAAACCATATTGCCGAGCGTTTCTTCTTTTCAGAAGTGTAAATAACGCCAGATAAGTTTACATATTATCAAACAAACCAGTCGCCAAAAGCTTTTCAATATCGGGTAAATAAACTATAATGGGCGATCATTTTGATAAAGATTACATCTGCCATCCGCCCCCTGTTTGCTTAACCAATTAATATCTTATCGCCACTAATCAATAATCGCATGAAACGGATATTAAATATCGAAACATCAAAATATCTCGGCCAGGAAATATCGATTTGCGGCTGGGTGGATACCGTCAGGCCCCACGGCAAGCTGGTATTTGTTGATTTGCGGGATAAGACCGGCATTGTTCAGGTTGTATTCACTCCCGATAAAGATGCGTTTAAGGCGGCTCAAGGACTCCGTCCGGAATGGGTGGTAAAAATTACCGGCATTGTGAAAAACCGGCCGGAAGGGATGGTTAACGATAAGGTATCTACCGGTTCGGTGGAAATGGAGGGCAAGGCGATCGAAGTTTATAGCCAAGCCCAGACTCTGCCATTTTCCATCAGCGGCGACGGATACGATATTAACGAAGAGAAGCGCCTGGCATACCGTTATTTGGACCTGCGTCGGACGCGGATGAGAGAAAATTTGGAAATCAGACAAAAAGTGATCTGGGCAATGCGGAATTACTTAATTCAAAAAGATTTTATCGAGGTAGAAACGCCGATCATCACCAAATCAACGCCCGAAGGAGCGCGCGATTATGTTGTTCCTTCGCGTTTAGAGGTCGGCTCTTTTTACGCTTTGCCGCAAAGCCC
>CAZUEG010000091.1:0-3399 GCA_964619495.1 uncultured Candidatus Saccharibacteria bacterium
GTGAAGGCCAGGTTAAAGTCAGCGTCGACCTCATTTTCTCAAAGAATGTTACTGGACTTTACGACAAAGCCGCTGAGTATTATGATCGATACTATATCGGCGACTTTTTTACCGCTCTAGGAATCTCCAAAGACATATTGTTGGAAGGCGACACCGCTCTTGATATCGCCTGCGGCACTGGCTTAAGTACCCTACCGCTCTTAGAAAAATTTAAGAGAGTGGTTGGTTTGGACCTTTCGGCGGGCATGCTCGAAAAAGCAAACGAAGAATTAAAACAAAAAGGCATCCTTAATTTATCGTTTATAAGAGGTGATATGACCAAGATGCCTTTTACTGATAATTCTTTTGATGCTCTTACCTGTATTGGCGCCGTCTTTCATCTTCCCGAAGAACAAGAACAAAATTTTGCCCGAGAAGCGCGCCGCGTTTTGAGGCCAGGCGGAACTCTGCTGATCACTCCGGAGGCTAAAATACGAAGCAAGGGACTAAACGCGAAAGTCGAAAAAACGCTTTTTCGTCTTGCCAATCCCCTGGTGAAAAACAAAATCCGATTTTTAGATTTTACTCCCGATTATACCGAAGCGATGCTTGAAAGAGCCGGTTTTGAAACAGAGCAGGTAAAAATCAGGCAATGGCAAACGGAAATTGTGGTCGCCAAAAAACCGTTAAGCGCCGACGAAACGATTCTTGTTCAGTCGTGATTTTTGTTAAAAACCGATGCCGGCTGTCAATTAATCAGTTACCTATTTGAATTTGACAATCGGATTTGATTTTGGTTTTCGTGGGTTCAGTTCCCCGCAACCCGACAAAATATATTTCTTTTTTTTGTCAACAAAATGAAAACACCGGACAAAAAATCGATAGAGCAAAAAGCAGTTGAGGAAGGACTAGGCAGGTATTTCGAAGAAAACGGTCAAGAAAAAGACCGTCTGGAATTAGAATCGGTTATTTCTGATTTTGAAGAGAAGTTAAAAGGTGTTTTTTGTGAAAGACTGGCCGGAATTCTAAAGGATTACCGTTACGGTAATGACCAAAAGATCAGTGATAAGATCCTAAACTATCTCGAGGCGCACAAGATGCTTTACCCGCGAATATCGGTCCTGTTTGGCGACGAGGCGGATATCGCAATAAAGGAATATGGTTTTAGCCATTCGCCTGTTCAAGAGAGAGAAGCGTTAATTGTTTTCCGACTGCCAAAACAGTTGGATAATTTCTGGTGGAAATCTTCCGGGCTAGCAAATGAATCGATAAGAGAAAATGAGCAGAAGTCAGTTTCGGCTAACGCTTCCGAGCTCAATGGACAGGTGATTGAGTGGGGAACAATTTATGACAAGGTAATGCCTGCCGTTTGGGATACGAGAAATAGCTTTATTGACGAAAATAAGATTGATTTTGAGCGATTAAACGAATTCAGGCAACACGATATAGATAATTATTACTATCTTTGGCTGGTCAAAATCCCTCGCTAATAGTTTCTTTGGAATGACGACTTATAGCGGGAATATATTGTATAATCAGCGCCGGGATTAATAACTCCTAAAAGTTATGAGAAAAAAAGTGATTCTTAATTATCTGATTGCTTCCGATGTCGCCTTATCGGCCGGTTTTTCGGTTATCTCCCCGATCTTTTCTATTTTTATTCTCGATAATATTACCGGCGGTAATTTAAAAGTAGTCGGTTTTGCGGCGGCAATTTTTATCGCTGTGCGCGGAATTCTGCAAATACCTGTCGGCCGTTTTCTGGACAAAATACGCGGCAATCGCGACGAGTATGTGTTTTTAATAACGGCGTTTATTATCCTTGCCGTCAGTCCGATCCTATATCTTATTGTGAGGACGCCGCTTGAGCTGTATTTGGTCCAACTATTATATGCAATCGGTTATGCGATGAACTATCCGGCCTGGACCTCATTATTTACCAGGCATATCGAAAAGGGAGCGGAAGGACACAGTTGGGCAACATATTCAACGGCGGTCGATTTCGGCGGTGCGGCGGCAGCAGCGGTCAGCGGAATTATCGCTGAAAAATTCGGTTTTCCACCGATTGTATGGATTACTTTGGTATTAAATATTATCGGCCTTGTTGCCATTCTTAAGCTATATCCTCATTTCCGTTCGGAAGCTTAAACCATTACCGGCCTTCTTTGTTCTATCGTCTTATTATGATAGAAGGTTTTTAATTGATAACTATCTCCGGTTGATAAAACGAATTAATTCTTGTTGGGACGGATGTTATCCGGATGATTTTTTTATCGGTAACGGTTGCTTTGATAATCAGGCCGCTCATCGTTTCTTCAGAAAAATCCTGGTCAAAAACGAAATTGCCCAGGGAGTACGCGATAAAGCCGTTTTTATACTTTTCCGTTTCCTGGACGACATGGGGATGGTGGCCGATTACTAAATCGGCGCCGTTATCGATAAACCGCCGATAGCGGTCTTTTTGTTTCTGATTAGACGCTGTTTGATATTCATCACCCATATGATAGGAAACAACGACGAGATCTGCCGCCTGCTTTGCTTCTTTGATGCGGTTTATCACTTCATCATCTTCAAACCGGCTCACTCCCAATCTGGTTTCCGTCGCCAGCCATCCTTTTGGCGCCAAATCGGTATAGGCTAGATAAGCCACTTTCGTTCCATTAATCTCTTTTATGACCGGATCATTTGCCTCTGTCTCATCAAGCCCGACGCCGACATAACTGATACCGCCACCGTTGAGCCGTTTAAAAGTATCTTTAATCGCCGCCTCGTCGTAATCGAAGATATGATTATTTGCCAAAGATACAATATCAAAGCCAAGATACACTAACCCGTCTATCGCTTTCGGATCCATTCGAAAAGAATATATTGTTCCGATTTTTCTTCCTTTGTCGGAGACAGGGCCTTCCAAGTTGCCAAAAATAACCTTTTTGCCAATTGACCGAAAATATGGAGCGATTTTCTGGAAAGGGAAAGACCAGTTGCCGTTTCCTTCTTTGATAATTTTTGCTTCGACGCCGCGATCGAGCATAATATCGCCCACAAAATATAAAACAGCGGTTTTTTTAACAGGGGTTCCGGCAGAACTCAACATCTGACGATTAATCGCCGCAATCTCGCCATTGGTCAGATAAGCCGTTAATGCAGTAGCGATACCCGTGACGAATATTGCCAGCAGAGTCAACGAAATTTTTAACCGGTTTGCCTTTATGTTTTTCATAATATAATCCAAGATAACACGAATCTGTTTCAAAGAACAAAAAACACGCCCGAGGCGTATCTTTTGCATCCCGCTTTCGTCTAGAAAGATATATCCGGATTAATTCTAGGTGGGTATCTTAGCTACTATCCGCAGATAGCAGGCAATTTAGATTCCCGGTAAATTGTATTCCAGATCTGACTAGAAGATCAGCAGGACTA
>CAZUEG010000092.1:0-3240 GCA_964619495.1 uncultured Candidatus Saccharibacteria bacterium
AAGACAGCTACAAAAACGAAACTGTTTTTGTTTCTGATGAAAAAGGAAGCTATGCTTGGACCCAGGATTTGACCCAGCCGCATCATGTCTGGATTCAGGAAACGGGAGGGACCGTATTCATTCCCGACCAGTGCAGCGCCTATGGCGTTTGGGACGCCGCCGCTTCAATTTGTACATTAACCCAAGATTTAACTGAAAGCGTAGAGATGACCGAAAATAACATCGCCTTGGATTGCGGCGGCCATACGATCGCCGGAAATGACACCGGCTATGGGATCCTTTTGTCCGGAAAAACAAATGTTACGGCCAAAAATTGTGCGGTCAGTCATTTCTCGTACGGTATGTTTTTGTCTTATTCATCCCTGAACACGGTGATGAATAACAATTTTTCAAGTAATAGCTGGAGAGGTATTGGTTTAGATAACGCCAACAGCAATACAATAAAGGAAAATGCCGTGGACTCGAATCAATATGAAGGCATGCAAATTTGGAACTCGACCGACAACGCTGTAACGGACAACAATATTTCCAGTAATTATATCGGCATTCGGGATTGGTGCTGCCGGAATAATTTTTCTGACAACACCATGGATTTCAATCAAAGCGCCGGTATTTATTTTGGGGGATGGCCTGGAGGATGGACGCATAGCTATTTAATAGAAAACAATACTATTTCGCATGGCAATTACGGAATATACCTCGCCAATGTGCTTTCTTCTTCTATTTCCGATAATCTTATAAACTTTAATCAGTACGGCATTTACCTGCAGGGCCTATCCGAAACTTATTCTGGCGGATTTTATATGGATTGGAAATCGGCAGACAACACGATAAAAGACAATCGTATTTCAGACAATGATCAAGGAATATATCTGGGAGATTTAACTGAGGGCAATAAGGCTTACCACAACAACCTACTGGATAATCTGACCCAGGCTCACAATGAAGGAATTAACAACCTTTTTGACAACAGCTACCCCATTGATTTTGACCCATCAATTCATGGCGGCAATTACTGGTCAGACTACGCTGGAATAGATCAAAAATCAGGACCCAATCAAGATGAGCCAAATCCGGATGGAATAGGCGACGTGCCCTACGCCTTCACTGGCGGCCAAGACAAATACCCGTTTATGGCCGCGAGCGGGTGGGAGGCTCCGCCGGTTCCAACTTACAATGTGACCGTGATTTTGGCTGAACTCGCCGATATTCCTCACGGATCTAATTCAATAACTGCTCAACCCTGCAAGCTTCTTCCTGAAAAGATTTATTCCAGCGGCCACAGTAAGGAATATTACCAAGATTTAGCTTATTGCGTTGCCGATTATCATAAAGAGAATTCTTTCGGAACAATTAATTTAGATTTTGAGATATTTGATGATAACGGAGAATGGTTTGAGGTTGTTGAAGAAGGAGATTTTATTGAAGAAGCTATAAATTTAGTTACATCCAAAGGGATTGATTTATCTGCTTCGGATATGGTTATTTTTATAAAAGCCGGGGAGGTAAAAAAACCTTTCTGTAAAACAGAAATTAATGAATCTACCGGTCAATTAATAGGATTTAACAAAATTTTAGTTAGCGAAGATCATCCTGTGGGTACCTGGGTTCATGAGAGTGGCCATGGAATAGGTGCTCATTTAACACCAAAGAACACTGCTACACCCGATTTATATAAAATAGGAAATATAGGAAAGTGGGATTTAATGGCAGAAGGAGCGTGGAATGGGGGCATATATGATATCGGGTTTATTCCAGGTGATGGTAGCGACCCCGCTTATACGAGTTCTTTTACAAAAGAGTTCTTACAATGGTTGAATTATGACATTCATCCAAAATCTGCTTACGGTGACAATTACTGGATTAATTCGCTTGATTCAAGTGATTTGGGCGATTCAATATTTAGATATAATCTCGAAGATAACATTGCTACTGCTACGCAGGAATATTATATTCTTGAAGCAAGAAACGAAGATTTAAAAACTTGGGATTCTTCGTTGCCAAAAGGAAAGGCGCTGGTTCTTTATTACGTAAACAGCGGAAATTTACCAAAGTATGGATACAATTTTGAAGAACAGAAGTCCTGGGTTGAGGATTGGGCAATTACTATTCCTTCATACGACCCCTCCAATCCTTTTGCGTTTATTGTCGATGGAGTTTTGGACCCAACAAATGATATTTATAGAGATCTCGATAATTTGGTAAAGTTTACAACAATAAATGATAGACTAGAAAATGGAAAATACGAAATTCAAACAAAAATTGAAGAGATAACTTACGATTCTTTCCGCGATAAATTCTGGGGAGTTGTTTTAAGGCCCAAATCAACCCTGAAAAGGGAAATACCCGGCGATCTTATCTCAAAGTCATTTTTCGGCAATCTCTCCTCAAAAGAAAATTTTCTTCTGTCTAAATTTAATAAAACCGGAGAAAAAAACATCATCTTGCAGGGATTAAAGACTACGTCCTTGCAAGAGTTTTGCCGACACATAGCTATATATATTTTGTGGTGGTTATTACTCCTAATTTTATTAAACCTCTTTCTTATTTGTTTAAGGAAAATTGTTTTAAAGTTGAAATCGGAAAAATTAATAAAAATAATAAAATTTTGCATAAAAAGCCTTTGGATTTTTATTATTATTTTATTTTTTATAGCTCTTTCCCTTTATTTGATTTCTTTAACGGAAGTTCATAAAGAAGAATGGAGAGATAATATAATCGAATTTAAAAGTCCGCTTTTAAATGAGGACGAGATAATTACATTTCCCGATCTCGATCTCCACCTTTATTGTAACGATAGAAGACATATCGGGATGAATTATGAAACCGGTGAATATGAAATTCAAATAGCGGAAGCGATGGTATCTGGCGATAATCAAAACGCCCCGGAGTGGATTTTTGTCCCTCCAGATATTGTTGCTTGTCGCTTTGTAGTTTCTTCGGCGGACAACGCCGTCTTCCTTAAGGAAAACCCCGATATTGCTTCAGAAATTGTTGATACAACCGATAGCTACGAAGCGTATTATAGATACATTGACCCGCAAACTGGCATTTACACCTCAGCCACAACCAGTGAAGTGATCCAAGCGGGCGGCATCATCGAACACTCTATAGCCGGTACCTCCACTCCGATTATCGAGAAAGGAGAAACCACCTTTGATGCTTTGAAGATCGAAGTCCGACAAATCTATGACCTCGGCTGGATAACCAAAAAATCTGTAAAAAATATCCTAATTGCCA
>CAZUEG010000093.1:0-3226 GCA_964619495.1 uncultured Candidatus Saccharibacteria bacterium
CGCGGCAAATCTTTGGCATAATAAATAAAAACCAAAACGCCCAAAAGGATCAAAGCGACGAATAAAAAAAATGCGATCTGGATAATAATCGAGAATGCCGAAAAAAAAGGATTAGCTTTGACCAGGCTCTTTCTCTTTTTTTCGGAAAGGATTTTATTTTTATCCCCCTTCGCGGAAGACCGCGAGTGTAAGCTCACGGATAGACGCGAAATAAATTTTCCGCTTTGGCGGGATTTTGCTCCCGACGAAACGCGGGAGAAGATACCCCGACCGTCAGGTCGGGGAGCTTCATTTTGCGGGCTATCCATATGCTTTGAACTTGTCGGTAATTAAAAAATAAACTTAAAGGGTCCTAATCGATTGTACTAGACAATTTTAGCATATAACCGAGCTTATCTCTTGTGTCAACCGTTATCGCCGATAATGATTAACGGGATAAGCGGCCATTGCGTTAGACAAAAAACGAATAAATGATAAATTTGAAAGGTAGGAAGTATTGCTAACAGGTAACAATATGGACAAAAAAAGAAAAGAAGAGTTAATCGATATCGCATTAACCCGCAGCGTAGAAAATATTTATCCTTCGAAAGAAGCTTTAAAAAAGCGGCTATTGTCGGGGAAGCCGATAACTTTATATTGCGGATATGACCCGAGCGGATCAACTCTTCATGTCGGCCATCTGATATCATTGAAGAAATTGTCTGAATTTCAAAAACTCGGGCACAAGGTAATAATGCTAATCGGTGATTTTACCGGGATGATTGGCGATCCAACCGATAAAACAGCGGCGAGAAAAAAACTGACTCGCGGGGAGGTAATTAAAAATGCGGCTTTATACAAGAAGCAAGCTGCCAAGTTTTTAGCCTTTGACGGGAAAAATCCAGCTAAACTACTTCATAATAGCCGTTGGTCGGACAAGCTCACTTTCCTGGACTTAATTGACATTACATCGAATTTTACAGTCCAGAGAATGATTGTCCGCGATATGTTTCAAAAACGCTTAAGGGACGAGAAGCCGATATATCTCCATGAATTTTTATACCCGGTAGCCCAGGCATACGACAGCGTAGCGATGGATGTTGATTTGGAAATCGGCGGCAACGACCAAACCTTCAACATGCTTTGCGGTCGGGATTTAATGAAAGCGGTTAACGGGAAAGAAAAATTCGTAATGTCTTTAAGACTATTAACCGATGAGACCGGAAAAAAAATGGGCAAAAGCGAAGGCAATTTTGTCAGTCTGATGGATAACCCTCAAGAAATGTTCGGGAAAATAATGGCGTGGCCGGATGAGTTGATTATTCCGGGAATGGAATTGATGACCGAATCCCCAATGACAGAAATCTGCGATACAAAAGAGAGAATAAGAGAGATGAAGATAAACCCTCGCGACGCAAAGGCCAATCTGGCAAAGAAAATTATTGCCATGTGTTATAGCGAAAAAGAGGCCGAGTCGGCAGAGAAAGAATTTATCAGGGTTTTTAAGAATAACGATCTTCCTGAAAATATTTCAGAGGTTTCCATCAGCGCTGATAGTATACCTTACACAGAACTGGTTGTTCTTTTACGTTTAGCGTCATCTAAGAGCGAGGCTAAGCGTCTGATCATTCAAAAGAGCGTCAAAATTGACGGGCAAGTCAACGACCAATGGCAAGAGAATATTATTATAAAAACAGGAATGATCGTACAGATCGGCAGACGGCGGTTTGCCAAAATTATCAGGAAGTGATTTTGTCAGCTTTCATCCCTCTTCGTAAAAAATCGTGAGTATGAGCTCGCGAATGAACGCGAAGTAAATTTTCCGCTTCGGCGGGATTTTGCTCCCGACGAAACGCGGGAGAAGATACTCCGTCCGTAAAGTCGGGGGGCTTCATATTATTGGCGCAATAGATAGCAATCGCTAAAGCGTCAGCGGCGTCATCCGGACGGGGTGTTTCTTTTAATCCTAAAAGGACCTTAACGATCTCCTGCATTTGGTTTTTTTCCGCCCGTCCGTGACCGGAAATTGCCATTTTCACCTGTAGCGGCGTTGCCTCGTAAACAGGCAATTTTTTCTTTGCCGCCGCTAGAAGAATAACTCCCCGGGCCTGGCTTACAGGCAGTGCCGTTTTAAGGTTTTTAAAAAAGAAAATACTCTCCACCGCCATTTTATCCGGTTTATAGATAGTAATGATTTTCGTTAATTCTTGGTATAGTTTTTTCAGCCGGCCAGGGACAGACATCGTTGCTTCGGTGGAAATTAATCCGTAGGCAATGCACCTAAATGAATTCTTTTTTCGTGAAGGCAAAAAAGCGACTATCCCGTAGCCGGTAGTCGCTAATCCCGGATCAATACCGATAATAATCATTGTTTAGCGGTTTGTTATCTTCTTAGAACGGTAGCGCGATGATGTTGCAGTTCTAACCGGCGCTAATCATAAATGTTTGAATAAACGTCATTCACCGAGTCGTTATTGCTCAAGACATCAAAAAGCCGTTCGCAGGCATCGCGATCTTTTTCGGCGACGCTGATTGCTTCCTTGGGGACCCATTCCATATTTGCGGAGTCAATCTCGATTCCTTTTTCTGACAGATTATTTTTGACAGTTTCCATTACGGAAGCATTTACAAATATCAGCAAAAAATCTTCTTTCCAGGATAAATCTTCAGCCCCGGCCTCGATCGCCTTAAGCTCAATATCTTCCTTTTTGGTATTTTCATCAATCGGCACGACGATTACCCCCTTTTGCTCAAACATCCATTTAATTGACCCGGATTCAACAAACTTTCCGCCGTGTTGCCCAAGGATTTGCTTTATCTCGTTAATTGTCCGGTTTTTGTTATCGGTGATTCCGTCTACCAAAATAGCAACTCCTCCCGGGCCATATCCCTCAACGAGGATTTCTTCAAGGATCACTCCGTTTAAATTACCACTGCCCTTATTTATTGCCCGCTCAACATTGTCTTTCGGCATATTTATTGACTTCGCTTTTTCAATAACAACCCGTAACTTAGAATTGGTTTCCGGATTATTGCCGCCGCGCGCGGCAATCGTCAGTTCTTTTGCCAGTCTAGAAAACGCCTTTCCTCTCTGGGCGTCAGTAGCTTCTTTTTTATGCTTAATTCCCGCGTAATGAGAGTGACCGGACATAGCCTGAAATGTTAACTGATATTTTGGTATTAGCGAAAAACTATAAAATCATCCATTATCGTAATCTATCAGCGGTGAAAATTCAATAGATACTCA
>CAZUEG010000094.1:0-3220 GCA_964619495.1 uncultured Candidatus Saccharibacteria bacterium
AATAATAAAATCACCGGGGGAATTAGTTATTTCCGCTTATGCTACCATGCCCGATATAAGAAAAATCGTTACCCCCGATATAAAAAAAGCAGGTTTTAGCGACTTGTGGCTTTTAGATTTAGGCCGAGGTAAAAATCGTTTAGGCGGCTCGGCTTTAGCTCAAACTCATAGTCAAATCGGTGACAGCTCGCCAGACGTAGATGATGCTGACCTTTTGAAACGCACCTTTAAGGCGGTTCAAAAAATGGTAGATGAAAACTTGATTTTGTCGGTGCATGACCGGTCGGATGGTGGGCTGATTACAACACTATTGGAAATGGCTTTCGCCGGTAATTGCGGCTTGGAAATTATTACAAAATACAATAACAATCCCTTAGCGTTTTATTTTAACGAAGAGTTGGGGCTGGTAATCGAAATTGAAAACAAAAATGAATTTTTAAGAATAATAGAAAAACATCAGCTTAATGATATAATCATAAATTTGGGTAAAACATCCAAAGACCAGTTTATCAGGATTAAAGCGGGAGGCGAGATAATCTTAGAAGAAGACATGAAAGATTTACGCCAGATTTGGGAGGAGACAAGCTATCAGTTGGAAAAATTACAGGTTGGAGAAAAACACGCCGCTGAAGAAAAGAAAAATATCTACGACCGCGAGGGGCCGGAGTATAAAGTGTCGTTTATTCCGGCTTTAACCGACAGTAGATATATGAGGAAAAGTCATAAACCAAAAGTCGCGATAATCAGAGAAGAAGGTTCGAACGGCGACAGGGAAATGGCCAGCGCATTTTATTTGGCTGGCTTTGAAGTATGGGATGTAATGATGACCGATTTGCTTACGCAGAAAATTGATTTGGACGACTTTCGTGGCGTGGCATTCGTGGGCGGTTTTTCCTACGCCGATGTATTAGGTTCAGCTAAAGGTTGGGCAGGCACCATTCGTTTTAACAAAAAAATCAAAGAGATGTTTGATAAATTTTACAATCGGCCAGATACTTTTTCCTTGGGCATTTGTAACGGTTGCCAGTTGATGGGTCTTTTAGGCTGGGTGCCATGGCAAGGCATAGAGGACGAAAGGCAGCCATGTTTCGTGCGTAACGCTTCCAAACGCTTTGAATCTAGATGGGTATCTGTTAAAATATTGCCCAGCCAATCTATCATGCTAAAAGGCACGGAAGATTCAACTTTGGGAATTTGGGTGGCGCATGGCGAAGGCTATTTGAATTTTCCTGATAAAAAATTTTTTGACGACCTTAAAAAGCAAAAATTAGCCTGCGTGGCGTATGTCGATGACCATGGCAATCAAACCGAAAAATATCCTTTTAATCCCAATGGCTCGCCGGAGGGAATCACCGGAATTTGCTCGCCTGATGGTCGTCATCTTGCAATGATGCCACATCCGGAAAGGGCGTTTTTGCTTTGGCAATGGCCCTGGCTGCCGAATAATATAAAAAATTTACCAGCTTCGCCATGGCTGAAAATGTTTCAGAATGCCAGAGAATGGTGCGATAAAGACTAAAGCATTAAAATATTTAAAATATGATAAAAGATAAAAAAGTAAAAGGAGAATATGCCAAGTCGGGCGTGGACTATACCGTTATGGAGCCATTTAAGGTGGCCATGGTTAAGGCTGTCAAAAAAACTTTGAAATTTCCTGAAAAGCGGGGAGTGTTTATTAATCAAGAAGCCACGCATGCCCATGGTGCGGTTTTTGAGTATAAAGGTAATTTGCCGCATATTTGGTGCAAAACTCAAGAGGATTTGGGCAATAAAAATTGGATCGCAGAATGGATGTATGCCAATGAAGGTAGCGGCAAGACCTATTATGATTCCATTGCCGTGGATACAGCCTTAATGACCGTGAATGACGTAATCGCGCAAGGAGCTTTGCCGGTTGTTTTTACCGATCAAATAGAAGCGTCTTGCAGCGACTGGTATGCGGATGAAAAAAAAGCTAATGACCTAGCGAATGGATTTCTAAAAATTTGCGAGGAGGTGGGCATGGCAATGCCAGCAGGAGAATCCGCCAGTTTGAAGTACGTAGTTAATCCTCGCCCTCCGGTTAAAATGATTGCGACTTTGAGCGGTTGCACGACTGGCATAATCGCGCCAAAAAATCGTCTTATTACTGGACAGAAATTACAGAGCGGCGACCATATCGTAGCCGTTGCTTCTTCCGGTATACATTCAAACGGAATTTCGCTTGTTATTAAGAAAATTATGAAATTAAGCGATAAGTTTTTGACAAAATTACCTAATGGCAAGACAGTAGGCGAAGAAGTTCTGATTCCGACGCGGTCCTATGCGGCCTTAGTTGAAGCATTACTGGAAAATGAAATCGACATACATGCCCTGCTGCCGGGTACCGGCGACGGCGTCGGTAAAATCGCCTTTGATAAAAGACCCCATACCTACCGCATACATTCATGGCTTAAAGTACCGGGACTGTTCAGGTATTTTTATGAGTATCTGGGCGTACCGCTTGAGGATTGTTTAAAAACTTTTAATTGGGGAGCTGGTTATTATATTTATGCGCCCGAGAATCAAGTAGGCAGAATTTTATCAATTGGGTCGCGAGTCGGACATAAACTTATGGATGTCGGTATAGTAGAACCTGGTGAACGCCAAGTTATTTTTGAACCGGAAAATATTATTTTAAGACCCCCAGGGGAATAATGGTTAACGCGCAACAAACTATTTGGTGGGGCAAACCCACGGGCAACCCCCTTTTCTTTTTAGTAAGAGTTGACTTTTTGTTATAGTTATTATAATCTACAAAATTAAGGAGCAGACACTCTTTTTGTTTAGTGAGAATTTTTGGATTTCAAACGAGAAAGGAGGAGAGTAGCATGTTGGAATTGAACCATTCTCAAGCGGTAATTTCCTTGCCTAAGATGTTGGGTCATGGAGCTAAGGGCAATTGTCTCCCCGGGTGTTATGAAAAGTGTTTTGTTTCCCGGGCGTATTCCGCTTCCAGGGCAAGGGGGGTTTTGAAGGTGATTGCCAAACGGAAGAATTTATGGGCGACAGGCGCGTAAAGCGTGCTGTCGCCCTTTTCTTTTTGGCCGGGAAATGGTAAAAAAGTATAAGGTAGTGGATGCCGGCCCAGAGGCCGGTATGACAAGACCTCACCCTAACCCTCTCCTTAGCAAGGAGAGGGAACAATATGGATAAACAAACACAGCAAAATTTGCTAGATTTAGTTAAGCGCAATTATGAA
>CAZUEG010000095.1:0-3217 GCA_964619495.1 uncultured Candidatus Saccharibacteria bacterium
CGCGCCAGGTCGGATTGCCGGCGATGGTTGTTTTCTTGAACAAAGTAGATATGGTTTCCGATCCGGAGATTGTGGACCTCGTGGAATCCGAAGTAAGGGAACTCTTGAAAAAATACAATTATCCGGGAGACACAACGCCGATTATCCGCGGATCGGCGTTAAAGGCGCTCGAGGCAAATTCTGCCGACGATCCGGCGGCACAGCCGATAATCGAGCTCATGAAAGCCGTTGACGAATTTATTCCCGAACCCGTGAGAGACGTCGCAAAACCATTTTTAATGGCAATCGAAGACGTTATGACTATTCCCGGAAGAGGAACCGTAGTCACCGGGAGGATTGAAAGAGGAATATTGCATCCGAATGACGAAGTGGAATTAGTTGGCTTAAAACCGACAATGAAAACCGTCGCCGTCTCAATGGAAATGTTCAGAAAAATGCTTGATGAGGCGCGCGCCGGCGATAATGTCGGCGTTTTATTGAGAGGAATCGAAAGAGAGCAGGCGATGAGAGGGCAGGTCCTGGCAAAACCGGGAACGACGACGCCGCGTACCGAATTCGATACCGATGTTTACATCCTCACCAAAGAAGAAGGCGGCCGCCATACCCCGTTTTTCAAGGGATACAAACCGCAATTTTATATCCGTACAACCGATGTAACAGGGGAAGTGACTCTGCCGGAAGGAATGGAAATGGTAATGCCGGGAGATACGGTCAGTTTGTCGGTCAAGCTTTTCGCCCCGGTGGCGCTTGAGGAAAAACAGAGTTTTGCGATTCGCGAAGGAGGGAAAACGGTTGGCGCGGGAGTAGTTACCAAAATTACCAAGTAAAACCTGATCATCGAATCGGCCGGTACTTTAAATGAGGAAGCGAAACGAAGATGGCAAAGCAACCAAAGCAAACAACTGAAGGATCAAAAGAAAAGTCGCGCTTGAGAATCAAGCTGCGCGCTTACGACAATAAGGTCATCGACAATAGCGCCCGACAGATTGTCGAAACCGCTTTGCGCTACGGGGTTGAGGTTTCCGGTCCTGTTCCTTTGCCCACGGAGATTCGCAAATATACGGTGAATCGTTCTTCTTTCGTCCATAAAGATGCGCGGGAACAATTCGAAATGCGGGTCCATAAGCGATTGGTTGACATATTAAATCCCACCCAGAAAGTAATTGAGGCTTTAACAAACCTCACTTTGCCGACGGGAGTTGATATCGAAATCAGAATGTAAGGATTTGTTCCAAACACGCTATAAAGCACCGGTTTGATGGCTTAAAGCGTCTTCGGTATGATTGCTGGGGATGTCGCATTTATTAGCCACAGGAAAGCCGGGCAATGCCCGGCTTTCAATTACAGTATTACAACAAAACTTAATATTAAATTCATCGGCGATCGCGGTTATGAGATTCATTTTGGCGAAAAAAATCAGTTCATCGCAAATTTTTGACAAGGACGGAAAAGTAGTGCCGGTGACTTTGGTTCAAGGGGGGCCTTGCGTTGTATTGGAAGTGAAAACGGCGGAAAAAGACGGATATCGCGCCGTTCAGCTGGGGTTTATGAAAGAGAAGGCGAAAAAGGTAAAGAAAACCATGAAAGGAAAAGAATATCGCCATATTGTCGAATTCCGGATAAAAGCCGACAATAAAAACGATAACGAAGTAAAGTCCGGCGATATCATCACTTCCGCAATATTTAAAATCGGTGAAAAAATAAAAATATCCGGAATGTCCAAAGGAAAGGGATTTCAGGGAGCCGTCAAGAGGTGGGGCCATCATGGAAGAAATGCCACCCACGGCACCAAACACGAAGAAAGAACGCTCGGTTCGGTCGGGACATCATTTCCGCAACGGGTGGTTAAGGGAAGAAAAATGCCGGGGAGAATGGGCGGCGGCCGGATATCTCTAAAAAGTGTCAAAATCGAGAAACTTGATCCGGAAACGGGAATCATCGTTGTTAAAGGCGCCATCCCGGGAATAAGAGGCGGGTTGCTCGAGCTGGTGGCTAAATAATTTATTCGTCTATAATGAAAACTACGATTTACAATCAGGAAGGCGTTGAGTCGGGGCAGATAAATCTGCCAAAGGACGTATTTGAGTTGGAATTAAACCGCGACCTGGTCAACCAAGTTATCGTTTCCAGTTTATCCAATCGGCGCCAAGTTTCCGCGAAAGCCAAGGGGAGGGGAGAAGTTTCCGGCGGCGGCAGGAAACCATGGCGGCAAAAAGGCACCGGCCGCGCCCGGCAAGGATCAATCAAATCGCCATTATGGAAAGGCGGCGGCGTGATATTCGCTCCCAGCGCTGACAGAAATTATAAAAAGAAAATCAATAAAAAAGTCGGACATTTGGCGTTAAAGATGCTTTTATCTTATCAGGTTAAAAATAATAACTTGGCAGTTGTCGATCAGTTGGTAGTGGCTGAGAAGAAAACAAAATTATTCAAAGAGATTGTCGAGGCAATGGCGGGAGTCTTTGACAAAACGAAAAAGGATGCCAACCGCCGCATTTTGTTCGTTTTGGAATCAAACAATAAAACGTTATATATGGCAGCGAGGAATATTAAAAACGTCAAAATAACAACGGCGCAAGATATAAATATTATCGACGTCGTAAATTCGAGCTGTCTGGTCGTCGAGGAAAAGGCAGTTAAATCCGTTGTTGAACGGCTGGCAAAATAATATGGCAGTATTTGATTTTCTAAAAAACAAACAGAATAAGAAAAAATTTCCGGAGGAAGTCAGACTTTCTAATAAAAAAGAAAAACAACAACCGGAAAGAGAACAGCCGTTAAAGGCAGTGCCGCTGAAAGAGGAGGGTCGGATTAAGGATATTTCGAAACCGGAAAAGAAAGCGGTTATTAATCGAACCGCCTACCGGGTCTTATTAGCCCCGGTTATTACGGAAAAGTCCTCTGACCTGGCCATAAATAGCCAATATGTTTTTAAAATTGCCCCGGAGGCAACGAAAAACGAAGTGAAAAAAGCTGTAGAAACGGCTTACAAGGTCAATATCTTGGCCGTTAACATTATCAATATTCCCCGGAAGAAAAGGCGCGTCGGCAAACATTTGGGCTGGCGGCAAGGTTATAAAAAGGCGGTAGTGACGGTAAGGAAGGGGCAAAAAATCGAGATTGCCGCCCATTAAAGAAAATTACGGCGGATTGGGTTAATCCACTTTTAAAATGAAAACAAAAAAGAAAATATCATCCCGAAAACTGTTGTCTAGAA
>CAZUEG010000096.1:0-1606 GCA_964619495.1 uncultured Candidatus Saccharibacteria bacterium
AAAAACACTCTCAACAAGGGGATTAATAAATATGTTGAGGTTTTTATTCTCTCCATAAGAATTGGGGTTGAAATCCGGCTTAGCCGCCATCGCCAAAATTTTTCCTGTCTTGGGTTCGACAATAATTCCCGCCGCCATTTCCGCCTCATATTTTTTAAGCACTTTTTCAAGATTACTTTCGAGAACCGATTGAACATTGGGCTCAATTGTAAGAACAATGTCTCCTTTTTCGGAAGTATCTCCGGAAATTGCTTTTTTAATGTCTGTTAAAATTTCAGCGAAAGAATTAATAAAATTGCCCTTATTGTTTCTGGTTAAAACCGACTCATAATATTGTTCAAGGCCGTAACGGCCAACCAACTCATCTCCCTTATAACCAACGAAGCCAAGAATTCGAGAGGCAAAATTGTCGGCGGGATAATAGCGCCAGTTTTCCGAAAAAACATCTAGTCCTTTTATTTTTAAATCCTTTATTTTTTGTGCCGCCTCGTTATCAATGCGATGAACAATTACTTCATAAGAATCGTCTTTCTGGCCGCGCTCTAAAAAATCGCTTTTGTCTAAATTAATAATTTCCGAGAGCTTTTCGTAAATATTTTCAGGATTTTTAATTATTTTAGGGTTTATTGTCACCTGGAAACCGTTTTTAACAGTGGCGGCCGAAATAAGTTGTCCGTCTTTTTTTGTGAAATAAATATTTCCTCTTTCAAAATCATCTCCGGCCGAAGCAACATATTGCTTATTGGCAAGATTATTGTAATAATCCGCCCCCACTACCTGAATAAAAAAAAGGCGTGTTATCAAAATCGCGCCAAATAAAAAAAGGAAAAAATAAATTAACCGAATCCGGAATTTAAAACCCCTTTCCATAGGCAACGGCAGCCTGACGAACTATATAATCTACTTTTTGCGGTTGATCAACAAATCCAATTTGACGGGCGTAATCGATATCGATTTTGCCCAAAAGGCCGAAGTACGTATTTTCTATACTTTGGTATTCTTGAGAAATTATTTGTATGTTTTTATAATTATTTTTACTTTCGACAATCGCCCGAATAGTAGTATTCAGAAAATAAAGATAAAGAACGGAAATTAAAACAATGGCAATTAAAAATAATCTTACTAAAATAACATTATTAAATTTTGCCTTGATAACTTTTGTCATACCTTTTAATATGCTCCTAACTCTCCCAGTTTTTCCGCCAGTGTGTCTGTTTGTTTCTCTATCCGCTGCCTGTAATTCTCCCAATTTTCCTCGTTCCAGATTTCCAAACGCTTATAAACTCCGACAATGACAACTTTTTCTTTTAGTCCGGCGAATTCTTTCAAATAATCGGGGACCAGCACTCTGCCCAACGCATCAAGGTCAACATCAGTTGCCCCTCCCAAAAGGAGCCTGACAAAACTTCTGGTGTCAGCGGCTCCGGTTGGTAATGTGCTAAGTTTTTCCGCAACTTTTTCCCACTCGGATATAGGGTAAACAAAAAGACATTGATCCAAACCTCTCGTTATAACAGCCCTTTTCCCTATTTCTCTTCTGAATTTGGCTGGAATAGCTAATCTTTTTTTAGGGTCTAAATTGTGCCTATATTCGCCGATTAACATG
>CAZUEG010000096.1:1706-3216 GCA_964619495.1 uncultured Candidatus Saccharibacteria bacterium
AATAGCTAATCTTTTTTTAGGGTCTAAATTGTGCCTATATTCGCCGATTAACATGGTTATCCACAGTTGTGGGGGGTTATCCACAGACTTATCCACTTTTCCCCACTTCAATAACACTATACTCCACTTCTCTTTACTCTACAAAGCCAAAAAATAAAAAACCTGTGGATAAGTCCCACAGGCCGATTTTTTATAGTTTATAAATTACCGCTTATTCTTTACTTTTTTTATAAATCTGTGTTTTTTCAAAAATAGATAAATCGGCTTCGCACAAGAGAGGCAAAACAAATAATTAGAGAAAACCGATTTCTGGCCAACACTAATGGACTCTTCGCCAGAAAAAATCTCTTTATGGCAAATATCGCATTTATGCACAATCATATTGACCTAATTTTACCCCCCTGGTTTTTCCCGTCAAAAAAACGTTGTGGATAAGAATAAAATCGACATCGTAAGTCGATTTTTTAAATCTTCAAAAATTATTGAGTGATTTCAAGTACGGGCTTTGCAGTTTTCTTTTTAATATTTGCTGGAAATTCATAGATAATTTTCAAAAGCATCTCAATGAAGGAAATTAAATCTTTGGCATCTTCTTCTTTCATAATGACAATTTCATGATTTGCCTCATTACTTTTGCTTCTAATATGATCAACCCAATCTTTAGCATCGGGTGGAATGTAGTTGTTTTGGGAAAGATACTCAACATATTCAATGAATTTAAGGTTGGGTTGTGCTCCTTTTGAAACTGCAATATGCATCAATAATTTTCGACAACATAAAACCGTTGAGGTAAAAGCATTCACTGAATAAGAATCACGCGCTTCATCATATAAATCAGCAACATTCTGCTCGTTAATACCGGTGACATCACCACCAAGGCGTGCACCCGGGGTTTGAATTCCATCTATATCAAAGTAGGTCGGTTTTAAGCAATGATGACAAATATAAATCCAAACACTAGGGTGACCAGTATCTGACCTTTGAGCAAAATATCCCTTTTCGGAGGCAAGAGGATTACCACAATATCCACAGGTATAACTTCTTGAACTTTGTGTTTGTATATGTTGCCAATTTAACTGCATAATGATGATTTTATTATATTTAAATATTTGATTCTTGCCAACCTCCGTTTTCCTCGAATTTAACCTCGGGGAGTTTTAATATTTTAAAATTTTCAATGGATTGACTAAAAATTGCCCAAATGCCATTAATCCCTTATCAATTTTTCGTAAATCAATTTTATGTTTTTTATGAATGGAAAAAACAAATTTTCTATATTCTAGATAATCTTCTTTTGTTTCTGGTTTATCAATAATTTCTTTTCTTGTTATAAAAATAAACGACCTAAAAACATGTTGGTCAAATATAGGATATTCTTCCGGTCTGCAAATATGAATAAGAAATATAGAATAAACAATTCCGTTTTTGAATATCTTTTTTGAAAAATCATATAAATCACTAAAACTTGGATTAGATTTTCTGTAATTTATGATGATTTTTTTGTTTTGCT
>CAZUEG010000097.1:0-3171 GCA_964619495.1 uncultured Candidatus Saccharibacteria bacterium
ATTTTTTCCATTGATTCGAATTTGTAAAGTTACCAATAAGCCCGGCATAAAAGTCGCCGATCCTTCTTCCCGAATGGCCAAATGGATTCTTGTTGAGAAATAGATGGAAATAATAGTTTATGAATTGCCAGTCGTAAGCCGGATTATCGCTAATGAATAGTGGCCTGAATCCTTTTTCTATTACGGATAAAATCCATGTATTGAAATTTTCGAATGTTTCTTTCGTCGCGCCTACTCCGTGGAATATTTGTCTTGAAGGATAAGCAACCGCGCCAAACTCAAAAGCCACCGCATCATTGAGTGTCGGTGCCGGACCGTGTCCTTCGCAATCCACAAATATTAGGTTTTTGATGGCGATTTCCTGTGACATATTATTTCTTTTTTCTCGCTTCATTCTTGGCCCTTTTGACCATGAATTCTACGCCTTCGCCCATATTTTCGTTCTCAAGGCGGATATGGGGATGCTTTACATGAAACACACGATAAATTTCGTCGGCAAATGCTTGGCCAACAAGTGGCACATCTTTATAATCAAAGATAATTGTTTTAAATTTATCAAGCCCTTCCAAAATCCTTCGCGCCTGTGACCTAGAAATATTAACGCCTCCAGAAGTGAACAGCTTGACCCGGATTTCGGTCTTATCAAACCCATAATCATTTTCACTGTTCAAGTTTGTATATTTTTTGAAAACATCGTTTAGGTGGCGGTTGGAATTCACATTAATCCTAAAAATCACTCTTGTCCCTCGCTTGAAAGCCAAACCTGTCGAAATAAGGAAATCCTGCGCCAGATTATCTACTACAAGCACCCGGCCAAAACTACCAAGAGTAAACATATCCCCTACTTTAGAGGTGAAGAAGATACCCTCGCCAGAATGGGATTTGGGCATGGTTGTGGTTTTTCCTTTAAGCAAATCTTGAATCGCTTCTGTTTCCGATTTAAGATTCCGTTTTTTCATAATATTACGGAATACCCCCACCCCGGTATCGTTTACGATAAATGACAGTATGTCGTTTCGCAGCGCCACTTCTGTAGAAATTATTTTTGATTTAGAGTGCTCAATCGCATTATTAAACATCTCGGAAAAAGCGAATGTAAAAATGCTTCGGATATTTTCTGGTAAATTCTTAAGACCAGACAACTTATTTTCAATCTCAAGAATTACCCGATGCTCTTCCAGCGATTTATTGATGTATTGTTTTTTAAAAACATTCGGAACAACTTCCAAGTGCTTGGCAATATATGCTTTAGAAACATAAAAAGCGTATCGGGTTGACCCGATTTTTACCATCTTGTCTTCCGCGATAAGTTCTGAAACGACGAGGTTAACATATTGACGAGATACCCCAATCGCTTTCGTAATTTCTCGCGCGGTTACTTTCCCTTGTCGCCCGATCAGTTCTAAGATTTTTTCCTTATTTGTCATAGCAACTCTATTGTAAACCAATCTAATTTCTATTGTCAAGTCATTGTCAACTGGTGATACAATAAACACTAAAAACGACGCATTTCGTTTTGCGCCGTTTTGTATTGTTAAAAAGATTGATTATTATTTGTTTTTCTTGCCATTGTCTTTATCGTGCATTTGTTCCTCTAGGGCGATCCAGTCATGATACCTTTCTTCGGTCGCTTCCTCCGACTTCCGGATCGTTCGGTGTTTTTCTTCCAAATCCCTATCAATAGGTTTTTTATTCTTTTTATAATAGTCGTAAATTGCTTCGATTAAAGCATCGGCCGCCAATACCGAGCAATGAAGTTTTATCGGCGGCAAGCCGTCCAAAGAATCGACAATCTCGCTCTTGGTAATTTTTAGCGCCTGCTCCAGGGTTTTCCCCTTCGCTAAATCGGTAATAACGCTCGATGTCGCCAAGGCGGCGACGCATCCGAAGGTTTCAAATTTAATATCTTTAATAACTTCTTCTCCTCTTTTGTTTTTTACGACTTTAATATAAAGCCACATCACATCGCCGCAATTATGTAAAGAAAATGCTTCAGAGATGAATGAATGAAATTGTGGCACCTCTAGATTATATACTTTTCCGCTGAATTCTTCTTTCTTAACATCACTGATTGAAGTGTATAGATATTTCTCGTCGAACCATCCTTTTTCGGATGAATATGATTTCGGAGAATATTTTATTTTTAAAATTCGGCAGAGGTTAATTAGTGATTCTCTCTGACCAACATGGATGCGGTAAGCAAGCCGATGCTTAACACCATCTATTGTCCTGGCTTTGTCTTGATATAAAGATGGTATTATTCTATGACGAATCAGTAGTTGTTTAACTTGTTGGGCCAAGGTTGAAGATATGGTTACAAAACCGGCTCGAGCACCATCTCTATCTAAATTTATATACCCGTCACCTTTCCATAACCCATAAATAAGATGGCGCTGTTTTTCTAGCGGTAAACACATTATGAATTCTGGAATTATTTTTTTGGCGGCTCCAGTATTCAATATTTTTTTGATGTAACGGGCTAATCTAGCACTAAAAAGATAAACAACGGTCGTGTTTCTATCTGGGATTTCTCTTATTTTGACCTGTAAGTTAAAAACCTTAGAAACAATTTTACCCACATCTTCAATCAGATCTTTTTCGTTAATATTGAAGGAAAGAGATATAAATGTCCGACTTGGTTTATCCTGGATGTCACCTTCTGCTAAATAATAACCAAAAAACCTTAATAAGTCTGCACCTAGTGGTATTCTTTTAGGGATATCTTTACTCCGGAAGTCCCATTTAGATTTCAATATATCTAACTCTAAATATTTTAAATCTTTTTTTTCATTTAATATCGGATACAACACTATATCTTCTTTTCGTAAGTCGTCAGCATGATACCATGCACTAACCAATTTTTTTCTATATCTCGTTCGTAGATATTTGTCCCCTACTGGTGGCTTGATGGCTAATATTAAGTGTTCAGGCGTTACAGAAATTTCGCCAAGTTTATTTTTAATTTTAACAATCTTACCGTAATAATTACGAACAATTAATTTTTTTATTGGCGAATAACATCCTTTATCAGTTAATACCCTATCCTTCTGTTTTAATTCCTCAATCTTTGTTAATTTATCGCTCGTGTGAATATTTTGAGCAGCCAAAAGGCAAGTAAGGTTTCCGACCTTGCCGACTCCATCCGGTTTTTCCATCCGCCCGTAATTATGA
>CAZUEG010000098.1:0-3163 GCA_964619495.1 uncultured Candidatus Saccharibacteria bacterium
AGACGGAAAGACCCCGGGAGCTTTACTATAACCAGATATTGAGTTTTGGTTTTAGATGCGTAGCGTAGGCGGGAGACTTTGAAGTCCTGATTTCGGTCAGGGTGGAGTCGCCAATGAAACACCGCTCTTTTAAAACCTTTATTCTAATCTCGCCTTTGGCGGGTGACAGTGTCTGGCGGGTAGTTTGAGTGGGGCACTTTTCTCCTAAAAGGTAATGGAGAAGCTTATAAGGTCGGCTAGCTCCGGATGGAAATCGGAGCGATAGGGCAAAGCCACAAGCCGGCTTTACTGCAAGAGGGATAACTCACGCAGTTACGAAAGTAGAACTTAGTGAACCGACCGTGGTTTGTAGAAACGCGGAAGATCACCAGACAAAAGTTACCCCGGGGATAACAGGCTAGTAGGGCCCGCAAGTCCATATTAACGGCCCTGTTCGGCACCTCGATAAGATAGCCGTTTGTCGAGGTAAAAGCGGCTCATAACGGAGAAAGCCATATATTATAAACCCAGCGATGATATAATAGTAAATATATGGTCAACACCGTGGGAAGTTATGAAAAAAATGTTGGCATGGATGGAAATAGATTTCATAACCCCGTAACGACTGGATCTTCGTATTGCCAAATACGAAGTGAAGATATCACATGCATTGTCAGTGATATAATACGCCGCTGTCCAAAGAATATTTGGACAAAGGTATAGTCTACTCTATTAGTAATAATAGGTTTAGTGGTCGGCTCATCTTATCCTGGGACTGAATAAGGCCCCAAGGGTTTGGCTGTTCGCCAATTAAAAAGATACGTGAGCTGGGTTCAAACCGTCAATTTGGCGGCTTCAGGCGGCGACGCCTGAATGCAATCCTTTGATAATGAACGAAGGAATAAACTGACTCATATCGGTGAAGTCCTAACATAAATATGCATTAAATCGCAACCTGTCATATGTTAGGATAATACCGAGGGAAGTTGTCTCGCTAAGCGAGATTAACCCCGTAGAGACTTTCCGAGAAATCGGAGGAGTCGAACCAAACGGTTCGGCTAATACGTCAGTCTTCTTAAATCGAATTAAGAAGGTGGTATAGTCCATGCACTTAGTAATAAGTGAATAAACATGCGCGAGACAGGTTGGTCCCTATCTACTGCAATCGTTGAGTCTTGAGGGGAGTTGGCCCTAGTACGAGAGGACCGGGCTGAACTGACCTCTGGTGTACCTGCTGTTTTGCCAAAAGCATTGCAGGGTAGCTACGTCGGGTCTTGATAAGTGCTGAAAGCATCTAAGCACGAAGCATACCCCAAGATTAGGACTCATAGATCCCTTGGAGACAACAAGGTTCCGCCAATGGGCGGACCCGGAGTATAATTTATTATACGAAGGGGATAGGCTGCCGGTGTAAGCCCAGCAATGGGTTGAGCCAAGCAGTACTAATAGATCATACAAACCGTTTTGGCTAGCAATCAATATCCGTATTAATTTTTCAAAAAAATAAATTTGAGCTTGAGGTATCTATATGGCGACGATGTCGGAGTTGTCCCACCTGTTCCCATACCGAACCCCGAACAAAATAAAAAATCGTTTTTCATAAATCGTATCTAGTACATGAGGACTATACTGGCGTTGTCCCACCTGTTCCCATACCGAACACAGAAGTGAAATACGCCAAGGCCGATGATAGTGGTTTATCCGCGAAAGTAGGTAGTCCTCGTGTACTGGATGCGATTTTTTATTTACTACGGGGCGCAGCACAGCAGCGTAGTCCCGTAAGAGCTTTGCTCTGTACGGGATGAAATACTCCAGAGCCGATGATAGTGGTTTATCCGCGAAAGTAGGTCGTCGCCGCATAGATACCTTAAGCTCTTTTTGTTTGCTCAAATTTGCGTTAAATGCGAAAGCATGCCCCGTGGTTGACCGAAGGTCAATATACGGGGTAGGTAGTCCTCGTGTGCTGGATGCGATTTTTTATTTATATTTTACTTAATACCTCTCAAGGAAAGAAACGCTCGGGAATATGGTTTCCGGGTCGTTCGTTCCGCCCAGCGCGCGGAACTCACTCACGCCGGGTTGCTTGCTCTTTTCGCCAAGTCTGACTTGGCAATTTGAGCCGAGTCTGACTCGGCTCAAGACCATGCCCGCTTCGCAGACCCAAAGTGTCCTGAAAACCAATTCCCTCGCTTAAAAGTGTAAATAATGTTCATAAATCTTACACCTTTTCTTTTACCGGCAGGCACAAGTGGAGTATAATGGTGAATTAACGAGACGATATGATTAATAAAAAGCACTCAACAAAAAAACTGGCGCTGATAGCAATCGCTATTGTATTAGCGGTAACTTTATTTAACCTCCCGCAAACCGGACCGCATCTAAAAGGCCTCTTATTTCGGTTATTTTCACCGATTCAAAAAGTGGTGATTATTATAAGAGTTAAGATTATCGGTATCGGCCAGGCAATAAATAATTTTAACTTGTTAAAATCGGAGAACGAGAAATTGAGCGCGGAAAACCAAGAACTGCTTGGCGAGATTATCGGATTAAAAATGTTAGCCGAGGAAAACAATACCTTAAAAACAGCCCTCGGTTTAGAAATAAACAAAGGATTTAAGCTATTGGAGGCCGATATAATCGGCCGTGATTTTGATAACAAGACGATTATTATTAACTCCGGAATAAATAACGGCATCAAAAAAGGAATGCCGGTTATAGCCGGCGAGAAAACATTAATCGGTAAAATAGATGCCGCCTTTGAGCGTTATTCGGTGGTTAGTGTTTTGAATTCAGATAGCAGCGTGTTTGATGCGGAAATTGCCGATAAAGAAATCAAAGGGATATTAAAAGGCGGAAGCGGCGACCGGTTAAGGATGGAATTAATTCCGCATGATAAAAACATTTCGGAAAACGATCTGGTAGTCACGACGAATGACGGAGGGATATATCCCAAAGGGCTGATCGTCGGCCGGGTGGCATCGGTAAAGAATAATGCCCTGGAACCGTTTCTGTCGGTCTTGGTAAAACCGGCGGCGGATATCGATAAATTAAAATATATTTTTATCATTACCGAATATTAAAATGGGAGTTATTCTTTCTCTGGTATTCGCAATTATATTGTCATTATTGTCTTCCGCGCTAATCGGCGGCTATTGGGGGATATCAATAATCCTCTTATCTGTTG
>CAZUEG010000099.1:0-3127 GCA_964619495.1 uncultured Candidatus Saccharibacteria bacterium
TAAGGATTCCTTGATGTTTTTTGTTTTCATGTTTAGTGCTAAGTTATTAACCTTACCGACAAGAAAATATTAGATTTATAAAAAATTGTTGTCAAGGAAAAAATAAATTCCTATAGCTTATGTGCTTACTTAGAGGTACTTACGGGGTCCGACCCCGTTGATTTTTATCTACGGGGTCGGACCCCGTTGATTCTTGAAAATTCGCGATATTTATTTTCTCAATGGCTGCTCGACTCGCTTTATAACTAATCCATGCGCTAATTTCTTTTTTAACCTTGTTCTCATCGCCGAAAATATCAAGGAATAAATCTTTCTTTATTACATTATCAAACTCTCCTTCTCCGATAAAACTACCGTAACTTGACCAGCGATATCCTTGTACGAAATTATTCGCCTTGTTTTTATCTTTAACTATATAGTCTTTCCAGCCCGGCTCTATTATTTCGACAGGATTAGTGTGTATATAGCAAAATGTATTTATTAATTGTTCTTCCGTTTTTATTAACACAGCCTTAAATCTACCCTGAAATAGTGGTCCCTTACGATTATATTTTTTATTGAAATATGACACATAGCCCCCTACCTTTTTCATAAATTCTGATATACCGTTTTCTTTTATTTGCCTCAATAATAAATGAAAATGATTTTCCATAAAACAGAAACAGTGTATTTCTACCAACGGATCTTCTTGTATATAATCATAAATAGCACCAGGGTGATTTTGATCCCAAAATCCTCTTAAACTCCACGGTGCTGCTTTAGAATCATTGAAAACAAGCAAGCTATTTATAAAACGGATTCTATCCTTATTATCCAAAAAGATACTTCTTTGTTCAACGCCCCGGTTAACAACGTGGTAAAATTCATTATTTGCTAATTGAATTCTATTACGAGGCATTTTATTGATGTTATGAATAATATCCGACAATCAACGGGGTCGGACCCCGTTGATTGTCTCGGTTGATTTTATCGGTTGATTTTATTGGTTTTTGGGTTGGGAGAAATACCATTCGAGAATTTCTTTTGCCACCGGCAAGGCGGCCACTTGAAGATCTTTCACGTTTTCAATTAAGACGGTGATGACAATTTTAGGATTTTCGTAGGGAGCGAAAACGGTAACCCAGTTGTGGTAATAATTCGGCCGTGATGTTTGTGCCGTTCCCGTTTTTGCGGCGCTGGTTACCGGCAACGAGTTCAAACTGACCGAAGATCCGTAAGTGACGCCGGCACGCATCCCCTGCCGAATTACGTCGAGATTGTTTTTATCGATGAAGTTTTCCCTGATAATTTCTTTAGAAACTTCCCGCTTGTTTATTTCCGTTCCGTTGATATCGTTTTCGATTATTTCTTTGACAACTTGCGGCTTGTAAAGCGTTCCGCCATTGGCGATCGCGGCAAATGAAGTTACCACTTGGATTGGCGTCGCCAATAAGTATCCCTGGCCAATCGACATATTATACGTATCGCCGTCATACCATATTTTATCGAAATCGCTGCTGAAAGCGCTTTTTTTCCATTCCGGATCAGGCAGTAGGCCGCTCTTCTCGCCTGTCAGATCGATATTCGTTTTAGCCCCCCACCCGAAAAGCCGCAGGTATTTATTTATTCTTAAAGGCCCCAACCCGGCTTGGTCGCCGTATCCCCCGCCAATCGTGTAAAAATAAACATTACAGGAAACGGCGATCGCCTTGCGCATATTAACCATCCCATGGACGGCATTATCCATAAACTTCTGCGATTTGTCCGGCTCCCAAGGATTGGGAACGGTGATATAACCGATATCTTCAATTTGTTTATCCGGACTGATTGTTTTTTCTTCTAAAGCGGCGGCGGCGATTAACGGTTTAATCGTCGACCCGGAAGGATAATTTCCGCTGATTGCCCGGTCAAATAGGGGCTCTTTCGGATCAGTGAGTAATTTTTGCAAATCGGCGCTATTGGCGCCTTTGATAAACAGATTATTGTCGAAATTAGGAAGGCTCACCAAAGACAAGATTCCTCCGGATTGCGGATCCATAATAATAACTACGCCGCTTTTCGCCCCAATGTTGTTTAGCGATCGGAGAAGCGCTTCCTCGGATTTTTTTTGCAAATCACTGTTAAGCCACAAGACCAAGCTTTTTCCCGGTTGCGAAAAAGAAGTAATCGTTTCCTTTTGTATCTCTCCTTTGGCGCTGTATGTTATTTTCTGAATTCCCGGCTGGCCCCTTAAGGCGGTTTCAAATGTTTTTTCAATTCCGCTTTTGCCGAGGTAATCGGTCAGCGAATAATCTGATAATTGACTTTTTTCGTTTTCATCAATCCGGCCGGTATACCCGATAATCTGGCTGTAACTCGGACCCTCAACATATTCACGAACCGAGTTTTTTTCAATAATAAAACCCGGGAGTTGCGATGATTCTATTTTCGCCTGAAATTTAATCAGCAGGTCTTCGGGGATATTATCAATCACCAGAACCCGGTCACTGTTATTAACGGTATTCTTGCCGATTATTTTATCAGTTTCGTCTACGTTTATCGGATATATCTTCGCGACTTCGTCAAGTAGCGCCTTCCTTTGTTCTTTTGAAATAATTTCCTCGTCGTTTTTGTATACTAAATCGAAACTTAAACGGTTATAGGCCAGTTGTTTTCCAAACTGATCGTATATCACTCCCCTAACCGAACGGGTATAAATAGCTCTGGTCCGATTAAGCTCGGCAAGATGATAATTCTCTTCGTGTCCGACAACCTGAAGAATGACTGCTTTTATAATAAAGACAGCGACTATCAAAATAAAAGCGCCGTAAAAAAACAAAATGCTTCTTCCGGCGATCGGGACTTCAAATTTTTTCCGCGCCACCCCCAACTCCTCTTCTTTCTTTTCCGCCAATGAATCTAAAAATATCTCCTGCGGTTCAATATCCTCGTCAAAGCGCAGTTTAATTTTTTTGTTGTTAAGATACCGGTCCATATCTCAAATTAACCGTTTTGGGGAATTTGGATGATTTTTGTCACCACCTGTCCGACTATCAGTGATAGCATCAATAAGCCGATAAAATGAATTCCAAAAATTCCCGGGGAATATAAATCCCAGAAAAAGCCGCATCCGCCGGCGATAATCATGCTGTAACGATTCGTCATCGGA
>CAZUEG010000100.1:0-3127 GCA_964619495.1 uncultured Candidatus Saccharibacteria bacterium
CTACCATTAAAATAGCGGAAAATCGGGGGCGGATTACGGATATACTTTGATAATATCGTTAACTGCTCGTTCTCTAATAGATATTGGGTCGGCGATCCCGACGGCTCGACAACGCCCTTTTTAAAATTAGTACCATCCAGATAATATCTTACCCTTTCCGTTTGCAAATCATGATCGATATCGGCAAAGAACGCGAATTCGAAGTCGTTAGCTTTCTCGATGACATAAGAGCCGTCATCGCCGGGCTGGGCGCTTCTGATTTCTTTTACCATTACCTCAATTCCCCGCCGCGCTTCGTCTACCGAATATGCTTGCTCGGCAGAAAAACGATATATGTCCAGGCCGCGGACAATCGCCGAAAATAAGGCAACGATAATAATAATAAACACCATTATCATTAAAATAGTTTCGATCAGTGTAAATCCCGGTTTTGTATTTATTCTATTTGTCATTGAACGCTCAATTTAATTATTTTTACGGTTTGACCGGAAACGACTGCGGTTTGTGTCGCCGGATCCAATCCGGCGGCTTGGACTTCAATTATGTAGACGGCATTGGATAGAGGAAGAAAAAGAGCGTTGCCGCTAACATCGGTGGGTTGGGTACTGTCGTAACCCAAAGCGGCATTATACACGCGAACCGACGCTCCAAAAATCGGTTCCAAGGTATCCGATCTGACAATATTGGCCGTCAGGCTATTTTCCGCTTTTACGTTCAAGATAATACTAACGGCGGAATTTGGCAGTAAGTTAACGGGCATTATCGGCTGCGTGGAAATTAAATCCAGCCCGGTCTGGCTTTTATCGACCGAAAACGTATAGGTATCCCATTCCAAATCACCGATTTCTTTCGCGCCATTGGGATCTGACGTAGTTATCGCTGAATATTTATAAACGGATTCTCCTTGGGCGTCTTTGCCAATAATCTTGTTGCCGTTCAGATTAAAGGCTACATTGCCGATATTTACGGGTTCGGATGTTTTCCAGGAGATAATCCAGTCGTCGATATATGGACTAACCGACTGGTCGATTGTGAAAAGCGATCCTTTAATTCTTAAAGACGGATAATCAATTATTGAAAGGGAGGATATGTTTTTTGATTCTGTAAATCCTTGGCTATTACCGCTTAAATCATCGTCGGGAATTAGTACCCACGATGAACCGTCAAAAAAAAGCAGTTGGTAGAATAAACTGGTATTTGTCGGACGAAAGTCCGTAAATTGCAACTCTTTCCAGGAGAGAATAGATGAGGGATCCGGAGTGATCGTATTAGAGACAACGCTGCCGTCTGCCACATATTGTCCGTTTACGTCTTTCAACAACATCACTTTATTCTCTGATAACGAGGTCTGGTTGAATTGAGCGACTTTCGCTTGGTCTAAAAAGGCATCGGCAAATCGGTTATCGCTCTCCGGCACCATTGTCTGAACGCCAAAAGAGCTGACCTGATCAATATTGAAACTGACGTTGGCGACCTGGCCTTTGAAAATCGTCAAGTGGGGATTTAGCGGAGTTGCAATCTCGTCTCTTCCATAGGTTCTTTCATGGCTATATCCGGATTTGGATACTTCCACCCGATACTGCTCGACAGCTTCTTCCAAAACGAGATAGCAGCCGCTGATATCCGTTAAGCATGTCTTTTCGATATTTGACACAATGTCGGTTACGCCGACATTTGCTCCTAAAACCGGATTGCCGGAAGCGTCGAGAGTAACAACGGATAACGTACCGCCGATTTCCGCGCATTCCTGCGACAACCCTTTCGGCGAGACATCGGTCGTTAATTCCGCATCGCCGTGTATCAGCCCGGTCCATGTCGCTTTTATTTTCACCCGCTTATAATCGTTGGGACAGGCATCGCCAATGATGCCGTCGAATGAATCATTGATATAATCAATCCGTGTTTCTATCAGATAGTCGATATTATTCCGGTATATATGTTCTTGAAATATCAGTTCGCCTTCCGGATAGCCGCCGACAACACCGACCTTGCTATAAGGCAGATTCCTTATCGCTTCCACCCTTTGGTTTATCACCATCGTCGCGTTAACCCGCGCCCGCGACGAACCGATAACCCGAAGCGCCAGCTGATAAGCGCCAAAGATCGCCATAAAAAACAGAAGCATTAAGAAAGTGCCTACCAGGATTTCGATATATGTAAATCCGTTAGTTTTTCGCCCGTGATTAGGAAAGAACATTCTCAAATTAAAATTCTTCCCCTTCATACGTTTTGCAGTATTGAATACATCGGCTGGACCATGGAAATGGCAAAAAAACCGACGACTCCGCCGACAATCAGCATTAATAGCGGTTCGATCAAGGCTGATAAATTTTTCGTATAATTGATCACTTCTTCTTCGTAATAATCAGCCAGTTTTCCCAGAATGTCGGATGTTTGTCCGGTTTCCTCGCCGACTTCGATCATTTGCCGGACCATAATCGGAAATACTTGATAGGACTGCATTGAGTCCGACAATCTTACCCCCTTGCTGACTTTTTCCGCGGTTTCTTTGATTGCCGTTTCAAAATGAATATTACCCATTGCTTCAGAAATAATATTCAAACTTTCGACGATCGGAACGCCGGCGGATATTAATGAACTCAAGGTTCTCGTAAAATATGCGGCGCACGTGCCGGAGACGATATTGGAAACTATCGGCATTTTCAGCACCAAGGCATCGCCTACCCTTTTTCCATTTTTAGTCTTAAGCGCTTGGCGGATCAGTAAAACGACGGCGATAACAATAATCAACGCTAAATACCACTGATTCGCCAAAAATATTCCGACGGCAACGATTACCTGGGTGGATGCCGGAAGGGGAACATTGAGTTCTTTAAAGGTTTCCGACAGCTTTGGGACGACGACGATCAGCATTAATATCCCGATTCCCAGCATCGCCGAAACGACGACTGCCGGATAAATCAACGCCCCGATTACCTTCGATCGCAGGTCGTTTTCCCGTTCCATTTGGTGGGTCAGATTGCTCAATACCTCATCCAGAGTTCCCGATTCCTCGCCCACTTTGATCATTTTCACGAATAATGACGGGAAAAACTTCGGATGTTTGGAAAGCGCGGAATAAAAAGACTGTCCGCGACTAATTTCGTCACCGATATCTTTCAGCGCA
>CAZUEG010000101.1:0-3036 GCA_964619495.1 uncultured Candidatus Saccharibacteria bacterium
CATATTTTCAATGATATTTTTATTGTAACCAACCGCTGTCTGTCCCCCCAGGTACTGAATTTCCCGCCAGCGTTTTCTATCGGCTTCGTAAAGCTTTATCTTGTTCTCGTCCCATCGCCATAAAATTTGCCCCTTTTCCATATTTAATATCAAGCTTCTTAATGCGTAACGGGCAACAACGTCAATTGTGATATTGCCAATAATTTTGCCGAAATCTAAAGAAATGGCATAGGTATCATCAATATCTACACCCATGTCAAGCGTTTTTCCATAAAAGCCGGTGACTTTTTTAGGAAAACCAAGAATTCCGGTAAGCCATGTTAACTCAAAGGCAACCATCTCTCTTGCTCCGCCGGTTTCTTTTTTACCAATATAGAAATTCTTAATATTTTCCCATGGATGCCAATCGGGCAGATATTGACCTAAATAATAATTGAAACTGGTTACTTTTCCGTATTTGCCGTTTTGTATTATCGCTGTAATCTTTTTAATCGCCGGGTGGAACCTGAATGTACAGGACGGGACGACCAAAACTTTTTCTTTTTTGGCAAGTTTATCTGATTTTTCCAACCCTTCTAAGATCACGCTCGCTTCCACAAAAACGGGTTTTTTGTGCTTGATTGCCAATTTTATATATTCATTGTGCTTGTCAGGAGGAGTAGAAATAATTAAGGCGTCAAATGTTTTTAAATCCGTTAAGTTGTTTATCGTTTTTATCCCATACCTCTCTTCTGCTTCTTTGCGCCGACCTCCCTTAACGTCAAAACCGACAATCTCGCCTACTTTCAGTTGCTTAAGGTTGCGGATTCTCCTCTTTCCCATTGAACCTAGGCCAATAATTAAAATTTTCATATTTTTGGAATTAAATTATCTTTTCTTTTTCAACCTCGCCCTCAGGATCGCTTCCACACATATAAAATCATAATTATCGTCAATTTCGTAGTTCTGCCAACGCTCAATCGGATAAGGAATGATCCTTTTTTGATAAAATGTCTTGTGTGTTCTATATGTGTCCACTTTTGATAAATAGATTACGCCATATGGGAAATACGATTTAGACGCTTGTTGCCGCTGATAAATTTTCTCTGCCCTTGCAAACGGTTTCATGTATCCTTTCTCAATCTTCTTCGCAATCTGGGGAATTTCCAAATGAATTTCTCCAACACTAATCAAGGCATCGGCTTTGTTTAAGTTTTTCACAAAAATTTCGATTGCCTTGTCAATATCATTTTCTTTTCTCAAAGGAGAAGTTGGCTCCAATAAAACGATGATGTCAAAAAACTCATTCTTTTTTGCAAACCATTCTATGGCATGAATCACTAATTCCCAACTTGGAGAACCATCCTTGGCGAATTTTTTTGGTCTCAAAAAGGGAACTTCAACGCCGTATGTTTTTGCAATATCGGCAATTTCCTGATAATCCGTACTCACAATAAGCTTGTCTATGTATTTACTTTTTTTAGCCTGCTCTATCGTCCAGGCAATTAATGGTTTTTCCAATAGTGGTTTTATATTTTTTCCAGGAAGCTCTTTTGAACCACCCCTAGCAGGAATAATAGCGATGATTTTATGTTTTTTCATATTATCTTTAAATCGCTGTTTCTTGGTACCATTTAATTGTCGCCTTAAGTCCATTGGTAAAATCTGTTTTCGCTTTAAAATTGAATTCTTTTTCCGCTCTTAAGGTATCCAATTGCCTCTTCGGCTGGCCGTCGGGTTTGGTCCTGTCCCAATGAATCTCGCCTTTAAATTCCATCAGCTGGCAAATTTGCACGGCTAAATCATTAATTGATATTTCCATTCCCGATCCCAAATTTACCGGCTCCGGTTTGTCATATTTTTCGGTGGCAAGAATAATTCCTTCGGCGCCGTCTTCGGCGTAGAGAAACTCTCTTGTTGCCCTTCCTGTTCCCCATACGTCGATATAATTTTGGCGATTTTTCTTTGCTTCGTATACTTTTCTGATTAGAGCGGCGATAACGTGGGAGGATTCAGGGTCAAAATTATCTCCCGGTCCGTACATATTAACCGGCAACAGATAAATCGCATTAAATCCGTATTGCTTCCGGTATGCCTGCGCCTGCACCAGTAACATCTTTTTGGCCAGCCCGTACGGAGCATTTGTTTCCTCTGGGTATCCGTCCCATAGTTTTTCTTCTTTAAAAGGAACCTTGGTAAATTTAGGGTAAGCGCAAACCGTGCCGACAGCGATAAATTTCTGAACTCCCGCCTGCCGCGCCGCCTCCATCAGCTGAATTCCCATAATTGCGTTGTCGTAAAATAACTCCCCCGGTTTTTCGCGGTTTAAACCGATTCCTCCTACCCTTGCTGCCAGGTGGATTATAACGTCCTGCCCGCTAACCGCCTTTTGGCAGTTCTCCCACTTTCGCAAGTCCAAATCTTCTGCCATAGGAATGAATATGTGATCTTTGGGAACATTTCTTTTTTCTATCAGATTCTTAACCAAAAACTTCCCCACAAAGCCATGACCGCCGGTAACAAGAATTTTCTTTGTTTTTAAATCAATCATTATTAGTCAACTTTCCAATAGCGATTAGGAAAATTATCGGCTAATATTTTATCGCCCTCGCCAGGGGGATCTAGTTTCAATTCCCGGAAATCGGAATCAATCATAATTCTTACCAATTCTTTGAATTTAATGCGCGGTTTCCAGCCAAGCTCTTGTTCCGCTTTCGTGGCATTTCCTTTCAACGCCTCTACTTCAGCCGGACGGAAATATCGTTTATCAATTTCTACAAAAGGTTGCCAGTCGCCAAATCCGGCATAAGAAAACGCCTCGGTTAAAAATTCCTCAATTGAATGGGTTTCTCCGGTTGCCACTATATAATCTCCGGCAGTCGGTTTTTGTAGCATTAGCCACATCGCTTCGACATATTCCGGAGCAAATCCCCAGTCTCTCTTGGCTTCCAGATTCCCCAGATATATTTTTTTATCAAGTCCGGCTTTAATCCGCGAAATCGCTCGCGTTATCTTTTTAGTAACAAACGTCGGACTGCGGCGCGGGCTCTCGTGGTT
>CAZUEG010000102.1:0-2991 GCA_964619495.1 uncultured Candidatus Saccharibacteria bacterium
AAAACAAAAATTTTTTTAAACATAATATGATATCGTTTTCTTTCTTAAATTAATTTGTAAGCTATGATTTTATCATATTTTAAAATTAAACTTTTGTCAAATTAACGGTAAATTTGCCATTTTGCAATTCACAGTATATAATAAAATCAATGAAAAAAATTAATTTTCTCAATTCAGAATTGCAGCCAAAAGCGACAAGCCAATTTTTGGTTGAAAAAAAAAATAAGTTGATTAAGGTTTTGTTTTATTTTTTTATATTTTTTTTAATAGCTGTCTTTTTTTTCTTATTAACAGCCAATATCGTGAATCAGCCGTTTTCGTGGATAGATAAAATTCCGATTATTAGCAATCTCAAACATTTGACAGAAAGCGCTGCTGTTAAACTCAAAGGAGAAGATCGAGGCAGGATTAATATTTTGCTTTTAGGCATTGGTGGTAAAAATCATGAAGGCGGGTATTTGACTGATACTATTATACTTCTTAGCATAGAACCTTCAACTAAAAAAATGGCCTTTATCTCTATTCCGCGCGACATGGCAGTACCAATAGAAAATATGGGATGGAGAAAAATAAATAATATTAACGCTTTTGCCGAAGCCAAACAGATAGATAGCGGCGGTTTGGCAATCAGTCAAGCTATAAGCGATATTTTTAATATTCATATTGATTATTACGCAAGAGTTGATTTTATTGGCTTTGAAAAAATAATTGACGAACTTGGCGGCATCAATGTTTATGTTGATAACGGCTTTGATGATTATAAATATCCAATTTTAGGCAATGAATCAGCTCCATGGGAAAAGCGCTATCAACATTTGCATATTGAACAAGGATGGCAAAAAATGGATGGCCAATTAGCCCTAAAGTACGCGCGTTCTCGCCATGCTTTTGGCATAGAAGGTTCTGACTTCGCTCGCTCCAAACGGCAACAAAAAATACTTGAAGCAGTAAAAAACAAAATCAGTTCATTTAATATCTTATTTAATCCGATTAAGATCAATAATCTAATCAATTATACACAAAATAATTTTGACACTAATCTGAAACTTTGGGAAATCTTTCAACTGTGCGATATTCTTAAAGACATAAAAAATGAGCAAATAATTACTAAGGGTTTAGATAACAGTCCTGACGGCTTATTAGTTGACGCAATATCCGAGGATGGAGCTTATCTTTTACTGCCTTATAAAAATAATTTTTCAGAAATTCAATACTTCGTAAACAATATATTCACTAACGCTCCTGCTATTGATAAAACAAAAGTAAGAATGGAAAAATCTACTGTTGAAGTGCGCAATGGCTCATGGATAAACGGTTTAGCGAATAAAGTGGCAATGGATTTGAAAAAATATGACTTTGATATTATCCGCGTCGGCAATTCAAGCCAACAAAATTTCCAAAAATCAGTTATTTATGACTTAACTTATGGCGCTAAAATTGAATCTCTTACTATTCTAAAAAATAAAACCAACGCCAATGTTTCTTTGGGAATGCCTCAATGGCTTCAGGATGATTTGGCTCAAGAACTTGTTAAAGAAAAACATCTGATTCAACCTGATTTTATTTTAGTTTTAGGCAATAACTCCGACTCCGCTCAATCAGGCGCTGAGAAATAGAAATGAATAGAATTTGTCGATGTCTCTCATCCACCGCTTGACAGCGGTTTTTTAATAATATACAATGGAAAGGTGATAATATCACCATTCCATTAAACAAAGTGATTTATGGCAACAAATAACCTTATAGCTCAACTCTATGCATTTCCAAAGACCATCTTAACAACCAAGGACATTGCTTTGATTTGGAGAGAGACCAACACCGCAAACCTACTTGCTAAAATCAAATATTACGCAAAGCAGGGATCTCTGATTCGTCTAACTCGTGGCGTGTTTGCAAAAAATAAAGAATACGAGGTTAAAGAATTAGCCACAAGCATTTATACCCCCTCCTATGTGAGTTTTGAGACCGTACTTCGCGAGGCTGGCATTATTTTTCAGCATCATGATGCAACCTTTGTCGCCGGTCCCTATCCGATGACAAAAAAGATCGATGGCCACACGATAGTTTTTCGGAAGTTGAAAGACAGTATTTTATTCAATGGGCTTGGTATCAAAAAAGAAAAGGGTTACAGCATTGCTACTCAGGAGAGAGCTTTCCTTGATATCATTTATTTGTCTCCAAAATTTTATTTTGACAATCTCCGATCCATTAATTGGGAGACGTGCTTTGAGCTTGTAAAAATTTACGAAAATAAACAACTCATTAAACGACTAAAAGAATATCAAAAATATGCTCAATAAAGAAAAACATCAACTCATCATGGGACGAATTCTGCGAGATATTTATTCCGACACTTCCATCTCGTCACTCATCGGATTCAAAGGCGGCACCTGCGCTTACTTTTTCTACGGCCTCACCAGATTCTCCGTTGATTTGGATTTTGATCTGTTCACAAATGACGAAACAACCCAGCAGATGGTTTATGAAAAAATCGGTAAAATGCTCAAGGCTTATGGCGAGGTCAAAGACCAATACATAAAACGAAACACGATATTCTTCTTACTGTCCTACGGCGATGTTGACCATAACGTCAAAGTTGAAGTGAATGTGAGAATCCTGATGCAGGATATCAAGGAGCACTACGATCTCAAAGAATATCTTGGCATCTCCATGTTCGCCGGCAAAAAAGACTATCTCTTTGCCAGCAAATTGGCCACTCTGACTGACCGCAGACTGCTTGCCATGCGCGACATATACGATGTTTGGTTTTTTGCTAAAAATAACTGGGATATAAACACTGAGGTGCTTAAGACAAGGACTAGCAAGACCGTAAAAGAACATATGGCCGATTGCATCCCAGTCATTGAAGCCGTAAAAGACAATGAAATTCTGCGTGGCCTAGCCGAACTCTTGCCTGACGAGAAAGCTAAAGCATGGGTTAAAACACATCTGCGGGATGAGGCCGTTTTTCTGCTCAAGAACTACCAATCT
>CAZUEG010000103.1:0-2980 GCA_964619495.1 uncultured Candidatus Saccharibacteria bacterium
AGTACTCATTAGTTCACCTTATCAGGATTTTGTATTCTGTAAATTACTGATAGAATAGTTTCATGATCAAAGCGGTAATATTCGATTATGGCGGGGTGATAGAAAGAGGGCTGAAGCGTTTTCCGATCAGGAAAATTGCCAGAGCGTATGGCTTGCCCAAACAAGAAGTGCTATTAACGATGCGCCCGGCGCTGTCTTTGTTTCGCCGTGGTTTGATATCGGAAAAGCAGTTTTGGAAACAAGCGTCGTCGCTTTCGATTGGCAGACCTATTCCTCAAAACGCACTTCATCTTTTCAGCGACGGACAAAAGAAAAGTTTTTATGTTTACCCAACAATGGTTAAACTAATCAGCAAGTTAAAACAATCCGGAATAAAAACTGCCGTGTTGTCGAATGTTATTAAACCGCATGCCTTAATAACCATCAGCCATGGCGGTTACCGCTATTTTGACCATGTTATTCTGTCGTACAAGGTACATCTTGAAAAACCAAATCCTGATATATACCATCTCGCAACAAAAAAATTAGAAGTTAAACCGCAGGAATGTATTTTTGTTGACGATCTTGAAAGAAATCTTGTTACGGCAAGAAAACTGAAAATGAAAACTGTGCTTTGTAGTGGTCCGCGAAAAACGATCCGGGCAATAAATCAATTATTAAATAACCGGTAATTAATTATGAAAAGAACACCCAAGGCAGTTCCCGTAAAGCCGGCAGTATTAACCGGATTTCCCTGCGAGAAGCTGGACTACTGTCCCTACGGATGGCTGGTGGAAATTTTCCCTTTGCATGGAAAAAAGTGCGAGGAATGGGACGGAACAAAGATCGGCTGGTTGGCCGTCGATCCGATACCCGAAGCAAAACCGTGCCCGTTTTACGGCCACGACTGCCCGGCGCTTTATACTGCCGAACAAATCCCCGACGAGTTAGTTCCAAAAAAATAGTTGACAGTGATAAAAAAATCCGTCCTTATTGGCGGATTTTTTATTGCTTATCTAAATTTTGATTAATCTCCGTGATTTGTTTTTTAATCAATGCCTGATAATAAGAATTAGCATCCGGTAATGCCTGCTGTAAAACCTCTAGCGCTTTTTTATTCTCGCCAAGACTGCCATAAGCCGTCGCTAATTTTAAAAATCCGTTGATATTCCAGGGATAAAGCTGGGTCATCGCCCGATAAACTCCTGTTGAACTTTCCCATTCTCTCATCTGGTCGTAAATTTCTCCCATCTCGGCAAACGATAACGGATAATATGTTTTATACCCTAGCTGTTGCGCTTTAAAGATGTTCTTTTCGACGATTTGATTTTGTTTTGTTTTCAGGGCGATCATCCCTCTCAACCACCACGCATAGCCGTTTTCGGGATTAATATTTTCTGCCCGGGATATTTTGGTTTCCGCTGAAGAATAATTACCACTAATAATATCCGTTCTTGCCCATTCCAGATAAATTGTGCCGTGGTTCGGGGATAAATCGGCAGCTTGCTGAAAGTAATTATCCGCTTGTTTTTTTAATCGAATTTTCTCCGTCGAATTATTGCTATTTTCCAGTAATATATTCGTTAACTTCCCCGCCAGAACCCAGTTTCTGGTGAATACCGGCCATTCATTTTGAGCATTTTCTTCTTGTAAACCGATTGCCCTTAAAATTACTTGCTGATCGGTTTCTACCCCGAATATCAATGCATTTTCCCGATAGAAGATTGCCATTCTTCCGTAACGATGCCGCAAATAGGGGCTTACGGCGTGATTACCGATCGCAAGGGATTCTTCAAATTTATTAAAGCCGGCAAGATAATCCATCTGGCTGAAGAATTGTTCTCCTTCATTAAGCCGATAATTAGCAACCAGTTCCGGAATATTATATTTAGAGTTAATCATTACCGCAACAGCCGCCAGAAATATCGCGGTAACAATAAATGTTATTTTTTCCCGGCCGATCCATTCTTGTCCTCTATTGTCTTTTATTAATATTTTATCGGCTGGTCTGTCGTATATTAAAAACGATCCTAGGGCCAAGAAAATGGCGGAATACGCCATGATTGTCGTCGATTCAATGGTTAGCTGGTTATTGGCAAGATAAGCGCTAAAAACCGATAATAACCCGACCTTCATCCAGTATCGGTCGTCCGATTGCCGTCTCGGATCGTGGGCGATAATCTTTTTTATCAGAAAAATAAAAACACTTAACCACACTCCCAGATAAGCTATCAGGCCCGGCAAACCGGTAGTTACTCCTACTTCCAAAAAAATATTATGCGTTTTGTCAGACCATTGGTTCTCCCACTCCTGATTATCTAAAACTCCCCGATAGTAGCGGTCAAAAGCAACGGTAAAGTTCTCCAATCCAAAACCGGTTAACGGTTTTTCTATAATCCCCTTAACGGCGGCTCGATAATATTCCAAACGGAACCAGTCGATCAACGGACTGTTTATCCGCTCCGCTTTAGGGTTATTAATAAAAGAAACGACGGCAGTAATATTACTCTTTAATAGGCCGACCCCGATTAATGTCCCGATAATGAAAATGGCAACCGATAGGGCCTTTGTCTGTTTTGATAATTTCCGGAAGCCAGGTAATAGCTTACAAACGACAACCATTACTATCGCGCCGACGATCAGCCCGGCATAGGTGCCGCGGCTGCGGCTTAGATAAGCGCCAACCAGTTGAAGAATAAGCATTGATACAAGAATTATTCTGTGTTTTGTGTTTTCCTTAATAAAGGCCAGGGAAGCCGTAATAAATATCGGAAATAACAGATACAAACCCAGAAAGCTGGGGTTATTCAGCGTACTTTGCGCCTCGTTCCGGTTGATGATATATTCGAAAAACGTAATCAGAGAAACCGCCGTTCCAATAATCGTTGTGAGCCAAAATATTTTTTTCCATTGCCCGATATGTTTAATAAATCCGGCGATAACCAAAAACAGGATAAAAATATGGGTTTGCGAAAAAAATCCCTGTCCGCGGAAGATATTT
>CAZUEG010000104.1:0-2963 GCA_964619495.1 uncultured Candidatus Saccharibacteria bacterium
ATATTGTTGCAGAAGTTTTACATCTGATCCTATGCTGCTAAGTCGAAGGTTTTTAGCGAATGTGTATTGGGATAAAGGTTGGCCGACGCTATTTTGTTGAGTCAGCATTTCTTGAATAAGAGCCTGAATCCTTCGTATCTCCGCCCGTATGGAGTCGGGATTTGAAAGGTCAACTGTTGGTTGTATTGGAGCTGGGGTCGGCGTCGCAACTACCGTTGAAAAAGTCGCTGAAATCGTGTGGCTGGCAACAATATCGCTGAATGTGTAAGTTGTTATTGCTCCCTTAGAAACTCCGTCAATTAATACATCGGCAATTTGATAACCGGAAGCTGGAGTAATTGTGTATGTTTGGCTACCTCCATAAATTACGGACGCTGAACCGGTCGGGCTGATAGAGCCATTTGTTCCAGCCAAAGCGGTTATCGTATATGCTAAATAACCGCCGCCCCCGCCGGTTGGAATAACCGGAGTTACAGAAGCTTCTGAAGTGGCGGCTGATTCATTGCCTGAATCGTCCAACGCTGAAACCTTAAAATAATAAGTCGTGCCGTTTGTAAGAGAAGTTGCGGTATATGCGGTTGATGTGGTTTGAGCCAGATAAGGATACAAATCGCCCGATTTTTTATAAATATCGTATTTTGTGGCTCCAGAGACAGCTGTCCATGTCAACATCGCCCATCCGTTGCCGGACGCCGCCATAAAGTCTGTTGGCGTATCTAAAACAATAAGACCGGATGGGCTGGTAAGCGCGAAATCTGACAAGTGGCTTGTTGTCACTGTAAACGTAACGGCGACATCGCTGTTTAAATTGGCAAAAGTCGTAGCGGTTGTTGGATTCAAAGCAATAGTCGTTTGCCCTGGCTGTACCCAGAGATTGGATGTAGTGTCCAAATACTTGATCGCGATTTTATTAACTTGATCTAATGTTGTGATCCCGGCGACAGTCAATTCGCTTTTAGAAATAGGAAAACTGATGGTCGTGGTTCCCGACAAGATCGTGACTGTCTGGGTTGATGAACCGGTCAAAGAAGGCACCGTGGCGGTAACGGTTTCTGGGGTGCCCACAATTTTATCAGTTGATGTAGAGGTTGGGACATTGGTGGTTTTCTGCATTTGCACGGTTGCCGAGCTTGCCGTGCCAAGGGCGTTTTGGGCAAAATCAACTCTAATTCCACGACTGTTTTGCACCGTCCCTCCATTTGAAGGGATGACAGAACTATTTGTTACGTTAGACGAAAAGCCGGAGATTGCGGCCAAAGTAAAATTTACTCCGGTGGCCGGCGCCGTTGCCGTTATAGAGTTGGCGCCATAGCCGTCATAAGCCGCGTCAACTGCCCAAGAGCCCGACCCCACATTTAATGTATAAGTTCCGCTAGCGCCTGTTGTCGTCATGGCAAATCCGCCGCTTCCGTTGTTTGCCCAAACCCTGGCATTCGTTACGGTTGTTGTTCCGTCAGGTAAATAAACCGCGCCGGTTATCGTACTGCTTGCGGAAGTCAAGGTCAAATTTTGGTCTGACAGATCGGCTCCATTAACAGTAATATTTATACTGGTTGCCAAATATTTATCTTTGTTCACGCCAAGACTATAGGCGCCGTTTTTCAAATTTAATGTATATGTCCCATCGGAATTAACCCGGCCCCCGCCCCCTCCGTTAGCATTGGATGCCCAGACATAAGCCGAGCTGACATCATCTCCGCTTACTGTTCCTGAAACCGAGTACAAACTGCTGGATAAATTGTACTCTATCACTCCGTCGTTTGCCGTGCCGCTAGTTTCGGTAAAACTGCCGTCTGGGGCCACAGCAACAGAGACTTGAGATAAAGACCCGTATCCGTTCACGCCTCCTTCAGCGGCGTGGGTCGCCCCCCGCGCCACATCAATTTGATATTCTTTGCAGGAAGAGCCAGATCCTGCGCAGGTTGAAGTGACAATAGACGTGTTTGACATGCCCCCGCCCGCCGAACCATGCGCTCCAACAAAGGCATTGCCGACTAAACTGGCAGGCCAAATTCTAACCGTTATCGTGGAAGAAGTTACGGAAATGTTATCTGTTGTATTGGCGCTGACATCCCCCAGATTCGCTTTGTAGATTTCGCCTTTGCCCATAACGCCGACATGTATCCAATAACTGCTTCCTCCCGGAACTCCAAAGCTATAACTGCCGTTAGGGCCCGTCATGCCCCCACCCATCATTTGGCCATTTTGTCCGCTTGTAATAAACACATACGCTTGTTGCAAGGCCTGCGCTCCCTTAGTCACGATTCCGGAAATCGTATAATTTGACGAAGAAACCGTAAAATTCACTGTCGGATTGCTGTTGCTGGTCACGGCTATACCGGATTGTTCTGCAAAATGCCCGTAGTTTGATGAATTGGCTCCAACGATATAAGTGCCTGGATTAACATACATTTTATAATAACCTTGGCTGTCAGTGCCAGCGTTGCCTCCTCCCGGCCCGTTGCTCACAAAAGCGTACACGCCCACGCTTGATAGCCCATTTCCAGTTGAATCCTTGATATAACCCTCTATGTAGTTTGACGGAGGAGAAATGGCTATAGAAAGCGGGGAAGCCGTAAAGTTGCTTATTAAATATGTGTCGTCAACATTGACAGTTCTTTCGACCGATGAACCTGGTGGTAAATTCGGGCCGCCAACTCCCATCTTCCACGTGCCTTTTGAAACATTTAAAGTAAAGGAACCATCGGCGGCAACCTGAGCGCCGGTTCCTTTGCCTTCCGTAGGATGATAAGCAAAAACCCAAAGCATCCCCTTGTCGGCGGTTGACAAAACGCCAGATGATTTTGTAACTAAGCCCATGATTTTGTGAGTCGCGCTGGAAAAGGTGAAATTGACACCGCTGGCAGTGAGAGACGAATCACTTATGGTAACGAATTGCCCGTTTGGATCTGTAAAAGACGATGAAGAAACTGATGTGGCGGACGGGTTTGGCGGGATATGCG
>CAZUEG010000105.1:0-2957 GCA_964619495.1 uncultured Candidatus Saccharibacteria bacterium
CTCTTTTTACGCTTTGCCGCAAAGCCCGCAGCAATATAAGCAATTACTGATGGTTGCCGGATTAGAGCGTTATTTCCAGGTTGCCCGCTGTTTCCGGGACGAAGATCCGCGCTCTGACCGCCAGCCGGAATTCACTCAATTGGATATTGAAATGTCTTTTGTCGGGCAGGAAGATGTAATGGCTTTAATTGAACCGTTGTATATTGAAATCGTTAAAAATTTATTTCCCGGGAAAAAAATCCAGGAAATTCCTTTTCCCCGCTTAAAATACCAGGAAGCAATGGCAAAATATAACAGCGACAAGCCGGATATCAGGAAAGACAAAAACGATCCGAATTTACTGGCTTTTTGCTGGGTGATTGATTTTCCCTTTTTTGAAAAGGACAAAGAGGGCGGTTGGACTTTTACCCATAACCCGTTTTCCGCGCCTAAACCGGAGCATTTTGACTGGCTGATGAAAAAAGAAAATATCGGCAACATATTAACGACGCAGTACGACATCGTTTTGAACGGTTTTGAGATAGGCGGAGGCAGCATCAGAAATCACAACCCCAAGGCCCTTAAAAAAGTACTTGAGATCATCGGTCTTAATGAAGAACGGATTAACAGCGGCTTTAAGCACATGTTGGAGGCGTTTTCTTTCGGCGCCCCGCCTCATGGCGGCATCGCTCCAGGAATTGACCGTTTTTTGGCGATTATCAGAAACGAACCGAGTATCCGCGAAGTGATTGCCTTCCCGAAAACCGGAGATGCCCGAGACCCGATGATGCAAAGTCCGTCAAAAATATCCGACGGCCAGCTGGCCGAGTTGGGGATTATCTTTAATCCTAAAAAAGATAAAAATTAGCATTGTCATGAAGCAACGCCTAATACTTTTTTTTGTGGTAGTTATTATCAGTTGCGGTTTTGTTTTACTCTTAATCAGTCCGTTAAAATCGGAGGGAATTTTTGACGGCAGGACTTCAATTATTCCGGCAAATTTTGAAAATCTTCCGGCAGTTAAGCCCGGGCCGTCAGAAATCACTAAGTCCGATAATTTTTGCGAACCGGCTTTATCCGGCGACAGCGCGATTGTCGTTTTTTATGACACTATAAATAATTATCATCAGGTGCTTTTTGAAAAGGATGCCGATAAAATACTGCCGATTGCCAGTCTTACAAAACTGATGACGGCGGCGGTTGTTTTGAATGATTATCCTCTCGAGAAAATTATTAAAGTATCCCATAAACCGGCCGGTCTTAGCGATAACGGCGCGGGTATAAAAATTGGCGACGAATTCACGATTAAAGATCTCCTTTATCCGCTCCTTATCGAGTCTGATAATATTTCCGCGTATGCTCTTGCCGACAATATCGGCATTGACAATTTTACCGAAAAAATGAATATATTGGCGAAGGAAATCGGAATTGATTCATCGGTTTTTTATGATCCCGCCGGACTCGACCCCGACACGTTATTATTGAACGTCAACAAGTCCTCGGCGCGTGATTTGTACCGATTAACCGCTTACTTAAAGGATAAACCGCTTATTTGGGAGATTTTATCAACCCCCCGCATCAGTCTATACTCTCCGGGAAATATCTTTCATCATGAAGTCGTTTCCACTGACGAATTTCTAGAAAAACGCTCCGTTTTATGGCGAGATGCAATCATCGGCGGTAAAACCGGATGGACGCCGATGGCCAAAGGATGCCTCATGATTGCCATAAAGTCGCCGAATGGCAAAGGGGAAATCACCGCTGTTATTTTGGGAAGCGACGACCGCTTTAAAGATATGGAAAATCTGATTGATTGGTCTTTGGCTAATTATAATTGGCAATAATTTTTCGTCTTAACGGCATATGGATTTTTCTTACAGCACTATTAAAGTATTCTTTCTGGGTGCTTTTTCATTTATCATTGCAATTCTGATAACGCCGGTTCTTACTAAATACTTTTATAAGTATAAATTATGGCGGAAATCAGTCAGGGAGGAATCGATAGACGGAAAAAAGGTGCCATTTTTTCAGAAATTGCACTCCGAAGGAGAAATAAAAACACCGCGCTTCGGCGGAATGCTGATTTGGATTGCCACAATCGCCACCGCCGGAATCTTTTTCTTTCTTTCTTTAACTGACATTCCTTGGCTGAAAAGAATGAATTTTTTGAGCCGTTCCCAAACCTGGCTTCCGATATTTACCCTGGTTTCCGCTTCGCTTTTAGGACTTCTGGACGACTTTCTTCAGGTATTTCAAAAAGGCGCCCACAAAGACAAGGGCTTGCCGGTTAAGTACCGCTTGCTTTTGGTGCTGTTAATCGGCCTGATCGGGGCGTACTGGTTTAGCGTAAAGCTCGGCTGGGACACAATCCACATTCCGGGAATTGGAAATATCGTAATCGGCTTATGGTATATTCCCCTTTTTGTAATAACAATGCTTGCCGTGTACAGCGGAGGAGTGATTGACGGTATTGATGGCCTGTCCGGCGGAATTTTCGGATCGATATTCTCATCGTTTACGATTATCGCTTTATGGCGAGGGCAAATTGATTTGGCGGCGTTTTGTATGGTTATTGTCGGCGCAATTTTGGCTTTCCTTTGGTTTAATATCCCTCCGGCAAGATTTTATATGGGCGAAAGCGGCATTTTGGGGTTATGCGCCAGTTTAGCCGTCGTCGCCTTCCTTTCTGATTCGGTTCTCGTACTGCCGATTATTGCTTTTCCTTTAGTTGTTGAATCGTTTTCCGTGATAATTCAGCTGTTAAGCAAGAAATTTTTACACCGTAAGATTTTTCTAGCGGCGCCGATTCATCATCACTTCGAAGCCCTGGGATGGCCGTCCTATAAGGTGACGATGCGTTTTTGGGTTATCGGTATTGTGACAGCTTTTATCGGCGTCGCGATCCGCCTGTTGGGCTAGATATGGTATGTAAGATCTATAAGCGTTGTTTACACTTTTAAGCGAGGGAATTGGTTTCC
>CAZUEG010000106.1:0-2952 GCA_964619495.1 uncultured Candidatus Saccharibacteria bacterium
GTGTGGGTTACCGATATTGTTTCTCCGGAACTTACCATTATCGGAATCATTCCGTTATTTTTGACCACTTTAATTCTCTGGGGGGTCAGCACTTTTTTAAGCCGGTGGCTTCCGTCGAAATAGAACAATAGCCGGCTATTGTTCTTTTACACAACAACTCATCGATATGAAAATTTACTTGCCGTATATCCAATTAGCGATCAGCATTTTGATAATCATCTTTATCCTCTTGCAACAGGGGGGCTCCAGTTTGGGATCGGCATTCGGCCAAGAGGGAGGTTATTACTCTACTCGCCGCGGCATTCAGAAGAAAATTTTTTGGGCAACAGTTGTTCTGGGAATTTTGTTCGTCGTTACCGCACTTCTGAATCTGCTTTTCTAATGAGATTAAATCTGGAATCAATAAAAAATTTCGTTCCCCAAGTCTACCGGAAAGCATTTCCCCAAGGAATGACCGACTTGTGCCAATGGAAAATGCTTTTTCGGGTAATGAACAGAAAAGAATGCTTACAGGTTTTTTTATTTACGACGTGTTTTATCGGAGCCGGAACGGCGCTCGGTTTGAACTTTTATTTTTGCCATACGGCGGTAATACCGGAATACGGCGGCGAATACGTTGAAGGAGTCGTCGGCCAGCCGCGGTATATTAATCCGATCTACGGAATGATCAATGACACCGACCGCGACCTTGTTCAGCTTTTATTTTCCGGCTTGATGACTTACGACACTAACGGACAGATTATTCCCGACTTGGCGGAAAATTATGAAATCTCCGAGGACGGAACAGTCTATAGAATCCGCCTAAGAAGCAACCTGTATTGGACGGATAACGTCAAGCTTGCCGCTGACGACGTGGTGTATACGTTCAAAACAATCCAGGATCCGGATTATAAAAGCCCTCTGCGTTCCGGCCTGGTCGGTGTCGAAATACACAAGATATCCGAATTTGAGCTGCAATTTACACTGGAGAATCCATATGCGCCATTTTTAGAAAACTTAACTGTAAAAATCCTTCCCCGGCATATTTGGGAAAATATTACCGCGCAAAATTTCCCGTTGTCAGCCTATAACTTATCACCAGTGGGTAGCGGCCCTTATCAACTGGCCCGGATCAATCGGGATGAAAACGACAAAATCCAATCGCTGGTTTTGTCGGTGAACAAGAAATACTATCGGAGAAAACCATATATTGACCGGTTGACAATCAAATTTTTTGACAGCGAGGAAAAGTTAATCGGCGCCGCTAAGAAAAACGATATTCAGGGATATTCTCTGCCGTATGCCGAAAGACAAACAAGCAGGAGCGACTTCCGGTCTTACCGTCTGGCAATTCCCCGTTATTTCGCCTTATTTTTAAATGCATCAAAGGTTCCGGCGTTCGGTGATATTAGCGTTCGCCAAGCCTTAAATTTTGCCACCGATAAAAATGAAATTGTCGCTACTGTGCTGGACGGCAAAGGCCGTATTGTTGATTCGCCGATTATGCCGGAAATATATGGTTTTGCGCCCGTCTCGCCAGTTTATGATGTCGACAAAGTAAAAAGCGAAAATCTGCTAGAAAAAGCAGAGTACTTACCGGATGATAACGGCATACGCAGAAAAACCACCCAGGCAGAAATATCAACGGCGATTAAGAGCGAGCTGAAGCTGGGATCGCAGGGAGCAGAAGTGAGGAAACTTCAAGAATGTTTGCTAATGCCTTCAATCGGCGGCGACAAAATATTTCCCGGCGGCTCGGTTAGCGGCTTTTACGGCAGTGAGACAGAACAGGCAGTAATCCGCTTTCAGGAGAAATATGCCAGCGACATTCTTGCGCCCCAAGGATTAAAAAGCGGAACGGGCACCGTCAGTAAATCTACGAGAGCAAAGTTAAACAGTTTATGTCCGACGATTCCCGCTAAAATTTCCTCGCTGGCGTTTACTTTAGTGACCGTCGACCAGCCGTTACTTGTCGAAGCGGCGAAAATGATTAAAAAACAGTGGGAGGCAATTGGCGTTAAGGTGGACATCAGAGCGGTTGATATTCAGACGATCGAAAGAGACGTCATCAAGCCTCGTAATTATGAAATGCTTTTATTCGGCGAGGTTTTGGGGGCAATTCCCGACCCGTTCCCCTTTTGGCATTCCACGCAGAAGAAAGATCCAGGGCTCAATTTAGCGCTGTACGACAATAAAAAAACCGATAAGATGCTTGAAGATGCCCGAAGCGCGAACGACAGCAATGTTAGGCAACAAAAATTAGAATCGTTTCAGAACGCCATTTCCGCCGATTCTCCGGTAATTTTTCTTTACCGTCCAAATTACACTTATCGGGTTTCAGGAGATGTTAAGGGAATAATTGAAGGCCAGATTATCGTCGATCCTTCGAAGCGATTCCTTGGCGTAGAAAACTGGTATGTTGACGCTCAAAGGGTATGGCGTTAAAAATTAAGCCGAAAATCCGCTATCTTCGGGACCTAAAAGATGTTGTTTACGACCGGAAGTGGTATGAGAAAGCCGCAAATTTTCCGGTTTATTACATGTATCGCGGCGTCAAAAAACGCGGCGAATGGCGATATGACATCACGATCATCCCGCCTAATATGCTGGGAAAGGAATATACCAAAACCCAAGGGCACCGCCACGTCGGCGCTTATACCGAGGCGTACTCCGTTTTAAAAGGAAAAGCGATATTTTTCATGCAAAAAATAGCAAAAGGGAAAGTTGCCGATGCTTATATTGTTAACGCCGATAAAGGAGAAAGCATTATCATTCCTCCCAATTATGGCCACATTACGATTAATCCGATCAATAAACCGCTTAAGTTGGCGAATTGGATCAAAGATAAATCGAAAAGCGGATACGGGTTTATTGGTAAAAATAGAGGGGGGTGTTATTATTACCTCAAATCTGGCTGGATAAAAAATAAACATTACGGCCAAGTTCCCTCCTTAAGGCCCGAAAAGCCAATAA
>CAZUEG010000107.1:0-2881 GCA_964619495.1 uncultured Candidatus Saccharibacteria bacterium
TTCTTCGTTGTAATCGTAAGAATAATAACCGCCATATTCGGCACTCGGCTCGCCCCAGATAACTAAAGGAATTTTAAATTTGACCGCTATTTGCATGGGGTACGCAAAACAACCGGAATGACAATGCCAGCAAAAATCCCCTTTTCTTTTCAATGCCTCCAGCATCACTTTCTTAACCACCCGCCAGCTGGGCCTAAATGAAAGAAAATCAACACCTATTTTTTTTAATGTTCTCTCTCTGTTGGCTAAAATCTTTGGCCTGAAAAAGCCGTGGTCAAAACAGACCACCAGCGGTTTTAAGCCGAATTCCTTAACGACTGACCATAAAGTAAAAGTGCTGTCTTTACCGCCCGAAAATGGCACTATGCAATTATACTGCCTCTTTCCCTTATATTGTCCAATCAATTCAATAAATTCCTGCCTCTTAGCTTTCCAATTAATTTTTTCTTTTTTAAATTTGGCATTGCGACAGATATTGCAAACTCCCTTCTCATCGAAATTTATGGATTCCCAGGTTTCCGGCATGACGCATTTTGTACATCTTTTTAAATTGTCATTTTTTTGTGTCATATTTTTTTAATAACCATAATAATATCGTCATACAAAATTCCGTCATGATTAACGGCTTTTTCCTTAATCTTCACGGTCTTAAAGCCGACTTTTTCATAGCTCGTAATAGCCCGCCTGTTTTCGGCGATTACCCCCAGTTCAATCTTCTCAAGACCCATTGATCTGAAAGCGTGATCGACAATCAATTTTGTCGCTTCAGCGCCGATTCCTTTGCCCCAATATTCTTTGTCGCCGATCAAAATCCCGAAAATTGCTCTTTTTTTTGTCCAATCTATCGGCTCCAATTTAATATTGCCGACATGTTTGTCATTTTCTTTATCAAACACGCCGACGAAAAAAGAGTTAGGATCGGAGAGCTGTTTTCTGATATATTGCTTCAGTTCATCAATCGTACTTTTTCTTGTTTCCAGATATTTATTAACCTCCGGATCGTTCAACCAATCGCAATATTTTTGAGAAGCGTCGTCTTCTTTTAAACGACGTAAATATATTCTTTCTCCGATTATTTTTTGGTTTGTCATATAAATTTATAATTTTATTTTGTTAACAAACCGGACCAAACCTTTTTGTTCAAATTTTTTCAAATAATCATATACCTGATCAAACGGCAAACCGTGTTTTATGGCGATATCAAGAATCGATATCTGACCGTTAAAATATCTGAGCACACAATTCATTAAATTGTTCCATTTTTTTCTTTCGGTGGTTCTATACATAGGCATCGAAGGATCTGTTCCAGGCGATATATATAAATCGTATTTCGGATTGCTCAATGCTATCAGGCCATTAAATTTTCTTTTTAGAAAACAATTCTTTTCTAAAACTTCAATTATTTGCAGAATTAAATCGCTTGCTTCCTTCAGCCTTTTATTACTTATGATTTTTATATTGTCACTATCTAAATGATACTGCGGGTAAAATAAATCTTTTGATCGGCAGCGCGAAAGAGAAATCATTGGCACTTCATATCCAGGCGCCTCCCAAACACATTCATCGTTCCCCAAAAAACTTCTAAAAGGTCCGCTCCAATATCCCGGCCTTTTAAATTTTAAAACATGGTGAGCAATTTTATCTATAACACTTTGACCATTAAAACTCTCCTGCAAAGAAAAATTCTTGTTATCATGACCAACCATTTCCATAAAAATTCCCAGTTTTATTTCCTTTATATCTCTCCTGCTTTGGCTAGCTAAATAAAAAACGGTGCCTAAATGTTCAGGGGCGATTACTAATTTATATGTATACCTAGTTTTTAACATTCTCATTTTTTTCATTACATCAATAAATACGGCATATCCCACCGGCCCGTCATTCAGCTGCGCAGCATGACAATTATGAGCATTAAAAATTACCGTCTCTTTGCTCCGCCCTTTGTGTTTATACTCCAAAACTTTCATTGTGCCTGCGCTATGCTTTGTTTGCAGATCTATCTCATAAATGCCGTCTTTCAGCTTTTTGAAAAGTTTGTATGGCATTGAGAAGCCCCAGAGCTTCAAATGCAGTTTATAATAAAGGTCGCAATGATAAACTATATTTGAAGGGGCGCTATTAAGATAATAAAGATGATTTTTTAATTCTTTTAAAGAAATTTTACCTTTGAACGATCCGGAATATCCGATCACTCCCAAGGGATGCTTTTTGCCATCATAGATCAATTTGCCACCCTTTCTTATTTCTGCTTTTAAAACTTCCCATTTTTGCGGCACAATCCAACCGTTATATTCCTGGCCTGAACGATATTTAAAAATTTTGAAAGGCAATTCCTGACATAGAATCTTGTTCTGCAAATCGGCGCCATCTGAAACGGGCGTAATAAACAAACCATCTATCTTTTTTAGCATATCCATCATCTTCATATTTTTTTCTTTAATCCTTTTGCATCATATACTGCTTTGAATGACATCGCTGCATCTAATTTTGAAGAGGGGGTAAAAAATCTAGCGCCTGCCTTGATTAGATCGGTAATATTTTTGCCTCTTTCATCAAAAACTTTTTTTATTTGCAAAAGATGCCCGACTGCAGCGATAAACACTCCTCCATTATCCTTTCTTGCCACAATACCAGAGGTGAAAGGATGATAACTTTCCTCGGCTTTCAGCAAAAAACTTTCTTTCAAAAAAACCTTTCGATTATTAAAATAAGTGGCAGCCCCTATATACGGCTCATCAAAAGCACAGATAAAAAGATAGATATCTTTCGCCGGCCAGCTCCAATTGATCATTCCGTTCATTTTAGTGGATAGAAAAGGAAAGCGAGAGCTTTTGCATTCGTTAAGCGAGGCCAGTTTAAAACTCTTCCCGCCCTTAACTTC
>CAZUEG010000108.1:0-2861 GCA_964619495.1 uncultured Candidatus Saccharibacteria bacterium
CGCCGATTTTGTGGGACATCCCCGTATAAAACAAAATCCGTTCGCTGACGGTTGTTTTTCCGGCATCAATATGGGCAATAATTCCAATATTCCGATATTTTTCAAGGGGATACTGGCGCATGTTGATAAAATTCAAATGACAAAATCATAAGGCAAATTTACAAATCAATAACCAAATTCAAGTTATTTAAGTTGGATAATTTTGAATTTTAAATTTTTAATTTGATTTGTCATTTGTTATTTGAGTTTTGAATTTATTAGGTTCGCCTATTATTGAGTCGGTCTGCTATCCTTAATTAAAAAAGCGCTGGGAGAACGCTATTTGTGTTGTTTACCACGAGAAATGGGCAAATGCGCGGTTCGCTTCCGCCATCCGGTGGGTATTCTCGCGTTTTTTCACCGCCCAGCCGGTATTATTGGAGGCGTCAATGATTTCGGCGCTGATTTTCTCTTTCATCGCCTTGCCCTTTCTGCCTTTCGCGCCGTTAATCAGCCACCTCATTGATAACGCCAGTCGCCTGTCGCCCTTAACTTCGCGGGGAACCTGATACGTCGCCCCGCCTACCCTCTTTGGTTTTACTTCCAGAAGCGGAGTGGTGTTTCTTACCGCAAGATCAAATATTTCTTGAGGATTTTTTTTCGTTTTTTCTTTAATTATACCAAAAGCGCCGTAAACAATCTTCCGGGCAATCGTTTTCTTTCCCTTGCGCATAATCTGGTTTATCAATCGCCCGACAACCACGCTGTTATAAACCGGATCGGGATTAATTATTCGTCTTTCTATTTTCTTGCTTCCCATATTTAATCATTTACTTTTTTTCCCTCTTGGTGCCGTATTTGCTTCTTTCTTGTTTTCGGTTTTGAACGCCGCTGGTGTCTAATTTACCGCGGACAATGTGATAACGGACACCGGGAAGATCTTTTACCCTTCCGCCCCTGATCATCACCACCGAATGTTCCTGTAAATTGTGGCCTTCTCCGGGAATATATGCCGTCACTTTCATTCCATTTGTCAGACGGACACGCGCTACTTTTCGTAATGCGGAATTTGGCTTTTTCGGAGTTGTTGTGAAAACTTTTTGGCAGACGCCGCGTTTGAATGGCGAATTGTATTTTTTTGGCCGATTCTTGAGGGAGTTGAACCCAAAAGTCAAGGCCGGCGATTTCTCGCCCCTTGCTTTATTGGTTCTTCCTTTTTTCATTAGCTGATGGATTGTCGGCATAACTTTGATAAATCCGAATATCTAAACTCTAAATCCGAAACAAATTCAAAACTATAATTTAAAAATACTAAAATTTTTATCGATTGTAATTTAGCCATTTGATATTGTTTCGGATTTCGTGCTTAATCTTTAAAAACCGTCAAAAAAATCGCTGGCCGCGATTTCTTTTTAATCAAATGACTTTAGAATTGTCGCGCTGTCTGCAATTATTTTCATAGATTAGCAAATCTTTTTTCCAATGTCAATAATGTACACGGATAATAACGATCATCACGGTTTATCCGGCGATGAACAAAAAAATCCCCGCCGCGGCATTAAAAATCCAGCCCAAGCCGAGAAAAATCATCGCCACAAGAATAAACGAACCGTACTGGTCAAGGATATTCCTGATTGGCCACCACCTTTGCGGAAAAAAACTGAACAATATCCACGAGCCGTCTAATGGTGGTATCGGAATAAGATTAAATATTGCCCAAACAAAATTATATACGGCAATTTGGGAAAAAAAATAGGCAATTTGTATAGGCAAAGGAACAAAACGAACGGCTAACGAAAAAATAATCCCCACTAAAAGATTAACTGCCGGACCAGCAATCGCCACTTTTAACTGTCCCCATTTTTGGTCGGAGAGATTATAGGGATTAACCGGCACCGGTTTTGCCCAGCCGACAATTGGTCCCCGGCCTTGGGTTGTAAAAAACAGAAACAGCGGCAAAAAAACCGAGCCAATCGGATCCAGATGCTTTAAGGGATTCAGCGTTAACCGCCCGCTGATTTTTGCCGTCGGATCGCCTAACCGATAAGCGACGCTGCCGTGGGCGACTTCGTGGATCACCGTTGATATAAGAATAATGATTATTGTAAATATCGCCGATAACATAGTAAATACAAAATAACACAATTGAGTGACTAAGTGAATAAGTGATTAAGTGATTGAGTGATTGAATTTTAGGCGAGGGTAAACTTTTTAAGGATCACCTCGCAATTCCGCCAGCATGGTTTCCGACGAAGTCGGGATGGCGGAACGAGAGATGAACAAAATTTTCTCGCAGGGGAAATTATTGTGTGTTCTATTCTGTGCATCCTTAAAAAGTTTTACCCGAGATACTAATTAAGCGATCCGCCAGCTGGCGGAAGTGACTCAATGACTTAATGACTAAATGACTCAACGACTTAGCGACGAAGAGAGTTGTTGCGTTTTTTTGACTTCCGGTATAATATGGGGTTACTTAACTACGGATAATATTAATCCTATGAGACAGTGCGCGCTATGTGCGAAAAAACCGGCAATGGCCGGACGATTGACAAGATTAAGAGCAACAAAGTTTAATCCCAGCGTCAGAAGAAAACAAAAGCCAAACCTCCAATGGCTCACTTTGGAATCGGGAGACAAGGTGAAGGCCTGCGCGAAGTGCATCAAAACAATAGCCCGAACTTAGATTGTTATGAAAAGACAGCCAGTCGGCTGTTTTTTGTTTTGTTTATCGTCGTTTTATTGTATCATAACGGTGTCGGAATCGGGGCATAGTATAATGGTATTATGCAAGGCTGGGGGTCTTGTGAAGTGGGTTCGATTCCCACTGCCCCGACCAACTTAAACTTTTTTCAAAATCAGAGGCGATTGGTTGCTCGCTCGCC
>CAZUEG010000109.1:0-2819 GCA_964619495.1 uncultured Candidatus Saccharibacteria bacterium
TTCGAGACGGTGACGGTGGCAACCAATATGGCTGGCCGCGGCGTGGATATTATTTTGGGCGGTAATCCGCCGGATAAAGATGATGCCGTAAAGGTTATTGAAGCCGGAGGCCTTCATGTTATCGGGACCGAGCGCCATGAGGCGCGCCGGATTGATAACCAATTGCGCGGCCGTTCCGGCCGGCAGGGCGATCCGGGATCAAGCCAGTTTTTTATTTCCATGGAGGATGAATTGATGCGGCGGTTTCAGGGCGACCGCCTGAAATCAATGATGGAAACGTTTAAGATTCCCGAAGACGAAGCAATTGAGATGAAATTAATCTCCAATGCTTTAGAAGATGCCCAAGCCAAGGTGGAGGGGGCGAATTTTGACGCTCGTAAGAACTTATTGGAATACGACGATGTAATGAATAAGCATCGGCAAACATTTTATACTAAACGGCGGGAAATAATCGGGTCGGCATCAGACGTTAGCGGGTTGCGCGATAAAATCATCGCGATGATTGAAAAAGCCGGATACCAGAAAGACGAATACGAAAAAAAGGAAACAGAAGTTGGTCCTGATAATATGCGCCAGCTGGATCGGATCGTCTGTCTTAGGGTAATGGACCTTTTGTGGCTGGAACATTTGGAAAATATGGAATACCTGATGGATTCGGTACGGTTGAGAGCGTATGGCCAGAAAGACCCGCTTGTTGAATATAAAAGCGAGGGGCATAAGCTTTTTCAAAAGATGATGAATGATATGGAAAAAGAAATTGTTGAAGCAATCCTGAAATTTAAAGCCCAGCCAACAATTATTGAAAAAAGGCAGGCCTCGCAGGGAATATCGATCCGGGAAAAGGAACCCGGCCGCAACGATCCCTGCCCATGCGGCAGTGGTAAGAAATACAAACGCTGTCACGGCGCATAGAACATATATTCAATGATATTTATCATAGAGGGACTGATATCAGACAAATTATTTATGGCGGCACGCAGTCGGCTATAATTCTTAGAGTATGGAAAATTGTATTTTCTGTAAAATTGTAAAAGGGGAATTAGAAGCTAAAAAGGTTTATGAAAATGAATCGGTGTTGGCCTTTGTCCCCAGGGAACAAGTAAGTAATGGCCATATCGTGGTGATGCCAAAAGAACACTTCGAAAGTATTTTTAATATTCCGAAAGAGTCGCTAATAAAAGTTATGGAAGTTTCTCAAGAATTATCACAGAAGTGCAAAATAGAATTAGGCGCAACTGGAGTGAACATACTTCATGCCAGCGGAAAGGATGCGCAACAGAGTGTGTTTCACTTTCACATACATGTGGTCCCGCGTTATCTAAATGACGGTTTGGACTTATGGATCAGAGCGGGTATAGAGTGAGGATAAATCCCTGCAAGTATGCGAATTCTTGACTAATCACCAAATTCATATATAATCTAGACAGTTGAATAACTAAATTATATGATAATCTCAAGAAAAATTCAGCCGTTAATTGAAAATGCCCTATTCAAGGGTAAGGTTATAATTATCTATGGGGCGCGCCAGGTTGGGAAAACAACCCTAGTCAAGGAAATCCAAAAAAAACAAACCGACAAGGCAGTGTATTTAAATTGCGACGAGCCGGATATTCGCCAATCGTTGATTAATAAAACATCAACCGAATTAAAGTCGTTTTTAGGCAATAACCGGTTAGTGATTTTGGATGAGGCTCAGCGGGTGAAAAACATTGGTTTAACTTTAAAACTCATTGTGGACAATTATCCAAAAATCCAAATTATTGCCACCGGGTCTTCATCATTTGATCTGTCTAATGAAATTGTTGAACCGCTTACCGGACGAAAAACGGAATTTTACCTTTATCCGCTTTCTTTAGAAGAATTAAAAAATGTTTATTCGGAAATAGAAATAGATCGTCTTCTGGAAAGCCGGATGATATTTGGGATGTATCCGGAGATTGTTTTTGAAAGCGACATATCGGTAGGCGAAAAACTGAAAAATTTAGCCAAAAGCTACGCTTACAAAGATATTTTACAGTATCAAAACATAAAGAATCCCGAAGTACTGGAGAAATTATTACAAGCATTAGCATTACAAATCAGCAACGAGGTTTCTTATAACGAATTGGCGTCGCTTATTGGTGTTAATAAGATTACGATCGCCAATTACATTCAAATTCTCGAAAAGGCGTTTGTGATTTTTCGATTAGCGCCATTTAGCCGCAATTTGATAAACGAATTGAGAAAAACCCGCAAAATATATTTTTTTGATAATGGCGTCAGAAATGCGCTGATTAATAACTTAAATCCTTTAAATCTGCGGTCGGATGCCGGAGCGTTGTGGGAAAATTTTATGATCAGCGAAAGAATAAAACGCAACAATAATTCCGGACGGGACGTCAATTTGTATTTCTGGCGCACATTCCAGCAGCAAGAAATTGATTGTATCGAAGAATACCAAACCGCTTTATCAAGTTTTGAGTTTAAATGGGGAAAAAACAAAAGCAAGGTTCCGGTGGCATTTTTACGCGCTTATCCCGAAGCCATCGTTGAGACAATAAACAAAGAGAATTATAAAGAATTTTCCGGATAGCGAGGTAAGAAAGGACGGCAGTGGTAAAAAGTATAAGAACTGTCATGGGAAATAGCGCCTCGGGTAAAGCCTTTTAAGGATACACAATAATTTTCCCTGCGAGAAAATTTTGTTCATCTCTCTCCCGCCATCCCGACTTTGTCGGGAACCATGCGGCGGAACTGCGAGGCGATCCTTAAAAAGCTTACCCTCGTCTAAAAAAACAGAATCAAGTTACACGATTTTTGACTTACGAAGTATTTCGTGA
>CAZUEG010000110.1:0-2818 GCA_964619495.1 uncultured Candidatus Saccharibacteria bacterium
TGATTTTTGATATTGATCTTGTTGAATTTATATCCGTAAAATCCATTAAAATGGTCAATCCTTTCCTTTACCAAACTAAAAGCCCTATCCCTATGCATCAAATAATCTTTCCGACTATACCGTGCAATCGGCCTGCCCTCAAATTGCTTAAAGAAATTAATTTTCGCGAACAGCCACTGCATTTTTTCTCGGATAAATTTTTCCACCATTGTTTCCCGAAGATTTTGCGGCATAGTCACAACAACAGACCCATCGCAATAAACAGCTAGGCGCATCCTCTTGGCCCGTTTGCTTACTTTAAGCGTGTATTTAACCTGTTTGTCGTACAGTTTGATTTTTCTCTCCATATTTAAAACTTCTTGATAATAATGTCAACTAAGCGATTCAAATATTTCGGGAAATCGTTAATCCTGATTCTATCCTTATAGTCTTTCAATATTAGCTCCTGTAGGGTTCGCTTTATATCTTTCAAAAATTGCTCTCGTTTCGACGACTCTTGCCAACCGACATCAAGAACACTTTCAATTCTTGAGGCCATTTCTTTGATAAATTCTTTTATGTTTTTCTTTTCGTTTATATTAATAAACTCTTCGGACATAACATATAAGCCGTACTCCTTCAGAGAATAGCCTAAATCCTTCGCCTCATCTCCTTTTTTCTTAATATCTTCCAATAAGTCCTGGTACCTTTTAATCCGCTCCGCCAAGTCGATCTGGTGCTGTTCAAATTCCCGCCGAATCAAAACCAACCTTTCGCTGAATTTTTTATATGCCGGGTTGGTGTCTAAATTTATGGAAATTTCCTGCTTAAGCATTTTTTCCAAATTCATCGCCCTCTCTTCGTCATCCATTTTATTAAGGCGCTCTAAAGTATACAAATCATCAACCCTTAATTCCCTGAAGTTTTTAGTGATCCCCTCAAAATCAACTCTTTTCTGAATTAATTCTTTAACCTTTTCCCCATATTCATCTAAAGCTGAAAATTCTTCGGCTAAACCAAACTCTTTATTAAAAGCGATGTTAAAGCTCGTATACCACTCAAAAATTCTCATGTACTGCTTAAGGAACGGGTCGGGAGACAAAATTTCAAACAGAAGTTTCAGCCGCGCGTATTTGCCGGAAAAGAACTGGCGCTTATCCTCGTTTTCAGCGAATATTTTTAAACATCTCCGCAAATTTTCAATTGACGGGTCTTCAATATTGATATCGACAAAAAGCCCTTGTAAATCTTCAAGAATATCAACAAACTCCTCCTTTAACTTGTCTATATTTATCATTGCCGAATCAACAACGCTCTCGTCAAAATTAAGAGCCTTTTGTAAGCTCTTTGTTATCCCATAATAATCAATGACTTTCCCCACTCCCTTATTGGGATAAATCCTGTTTGTCCGCGCAATCGCCTGTAAGAGATTGTGATCCCATAGCGGCTTATCAAGATACATCACCTGCTCAATCGGAGCGTCAAAGCCGGTTAAAAGCATATCGCAAACAAGCAAAAATTTTAGCGAATCATTCGGATCTTTAAATTTGCCGATGATTTTATCCCTTTTCGCTTTCGTCGTGTTGTATTTTTTCAACTCTTCCGCGTCTGTATTAACATCGCCAGCGGAATAAACAACCTCCGACCACTCTTTCGGGACCAATTCATCAAGTAATTCTTTATATTTAGCTGTTGTCTCCCTGTCGTAGCAGACAATTTGCGCCTTAAAGCCATTAGGAAGAATATATAATTTATAATGCTCAACGATATCCTGAATAATCGCCCGCATTCTTTTCTCCAGCTTAACAATCGCCTCCTTTTTGCCGTATTTTTTGGCCAATTGGTTCTTTTGTCCCTCGGTCAAGTCTTTGGTAAGTTCGTCAAATTGCTGGTCGATTTTCTCCTCGTCAACGAAAAACTTTGAAAGCCGTGCCTCATAGGTGACCGGCAGAGTCGCGCCATCATCAATGGCCTGCTGAATCGAATAATAGTCCAAATATCTTTCCCCCTGCTCGCCGAAATTACGGTGGGTATTCAGCGTTAGTCTATCGATCGGGGTTCCGCTAAAACCAAAGAAAAAGGCGTTTCGCATCGAACTTCGCAAATTAATAGAAGCGAAACCCTCATTGCTTCTGTGTCCTTCGTCGCATAAAACAACAATATTTTCATCCTTGTTTTCTATGTTTCTCGGCAAATCATTGAATTTCTGGATTGTGGAAATAAATATTCCCCTCTCGTCATTAACGATTTTTTTCTGCAAATCGGCCTTGGAAGCGATCCGAATGACATTCTGTCCGCCGCAGTTTACGAAAGTATCCGTTATCTGCTCGTCTAAATCATTCCTATCAACCAGAACAAAAACCTTCGGATTTTTCAGCTCTTCGGCAAAACGCAATTTCCAGGCCGCGAAAAACATAGTCAAGCTCTTCCCGCTTCCCTGCGTGTGCCAAATCAATCCCCGTTTTGTTTTTCCTTCCTTCACGCGCGCCATAATCTTATTAACCGCCCTCATTTGCTGATACCGGCACATCTTTTTTACTTTCTGCTCTTTCTCCTTTTCAAACAGCAAGAAGTTTTCAATAATATCCAGCAGCTTTCTTTTCTCCAACAAAACCTCAAGCGTAATTTCCAGCGATTCTTCGTTGTTCTCATTCTTCCATTGGAAAAAATACTGCTTCGGCGCGTAAGTCGCCCCGTAGAATGTCTTTAATCCGTCTGTGGCGATATTAAAGCAATTCGGCAAATATAATTTCCGCGCGTTTTTTTCATATCTTTTAATCTGCCAAATGGCATTTTCATAATTAATACTGCTGCCGGCCGTCGGGCCTTTGGCTTCGAT
>CAZUEG010000111.1:0-2812 GCA_964619495.1 uncultured Candidatus Saccharibacteria bacterium
ACCGTGTTTTACCCCTCGTCGCCATTAGACTTTAAGGATGTATTTCTTTTTATTTTTGTTCGGGCCGAAGGCGCTGATGATGAGGCACTTCGTCATTCCATTCCTCGGTGTCTTTTCTTTTCCACCATATATATTATTAATGAAGCAAAAAGAGCTGCGGGGCCTGGACTCGGACCAGGATCTTCAGGTTCAGAGCCTGACGAGACTGCCAATTGCTCTACCCCGCAATTAATTAAATTCAAATTACCAAAGCATAAAGCAAAGCATGCCCACAAGTCAATGACCAAATCATAAAGCAAATACTTTAAGTTAGATAGTTTTAAATTTTGAATTTGATTTGTTATTTGATATTTGCCTTATGATTTTGAATTTAAACCCGAAGGTATTTTCTAACGGCGATAATACTGCTGATAACCCCTAGGCCGATTCCGAATAATAGCTGAACGATAAACAGGACCGAGAAGTTTACGCTTAAATAGTTAAACAAATCAAAATCGGTTATTATCTCACCCATTTTCGGGCTAATCAGGTAGGCTATCACCGTGAGTGCCAGAATAGCAATAGAAAACGCAAAAAAACCGGCAATCGCCCCCTGGACGATAAACGGCCCGCGAATAAAAAAATTGGATGCCCCGACAATGCGCATAATGCCGATTTCGTTTCGCGCGTCGTAAATTGCCAGCCGAATCGTATTAAAAGCAATCAATATCGCGAATAGGGCGATGATGATCGCGGAAATTAAGCCAAGGCGATTGATATTTCTGATAAGGACGGATATTCTTTCAATCACCGACTGGCGTTCGTAATAATCGATTTTATTGACAACGTCCCGATAAATTTCCCCGTTGAAGAAACTGACGATCCCTCCGTACTCTCCGGCCTCGACCGCCCGGATATTTAACGATGCCATCAGAGGGTTGCCGACTTCCGACAGCGCTTCGATAACGACGCTGTTGTCTTTATATCTTTCCATAAACCGCGACAGCGCTTCTTCGCGGGAAACATATTCAATGCTTTTTACTTCGTTCAGCTTATTAACATCGTCTTTGATTTTCAAAATCTGTTCTTCTGATATGTCTTGATTAAAATAGACGCTGATATCCACTTTTTTTTCGAGAGAATTGATCACCGAATTCGCCCCGCCTTTTATCAGAAATAAAGACGATACCAGTAAGATCGTCGTGGCAATTACAAAAATGGTCGCTAAAGATAAACTGCTGTTGCGAATAAAGTGCTGCCATCCGGAAACAATGATTCTTCTGATAGCGACAAACATTGATGATTATCGTTAATGGTTATTGACCAAATCCGTTGTTTTATTCAGATAACGAATCTTCCCTCGGCCTCATCGCGGACTACTTTTCCGTTTTCTAAAGTTATTACCCGCTGTTTGAGCGAGTTGACGATTTCTTTGTTATGGGTAGCGAGAACAACTGTTGTCCCTAATTCATGGATTTTTATCAATAACCGCAAGATATCGGACGTACTGTAGGGGTCAAGGTTGCCGGTCGGCTCGTCGGCAAGGATTACCTCCGGACGGTGGATCAAAGCGCGGGCAATCGCCACCCGCTGTTTTTCTCCTCCTGACAATTCGGCGGGAAAATTATTTGCTCTTTCGGACAATCCAACGATTTTTAACACTTCCGGAACGTCGCGTTTAATATCTTCATCGGTGGCGCCGATCACTTCCATTACATAAGCGATATTTTCGTAGGCGGTTTTTTCTCTTAAAAGCCGGTAATCCTGAAACACGGCGCCGATTCGCCTTCGCAGCTGATATATTTTTCCGGCCGCTATTTTTTGAATATCCTGGCCGTCAAAAAAAATCCGTCCTTTTGTCGGCTTTTCCTCTCCCATTAAGAGGCGAAGGAGTGTTGTTTTTCCGGCGCCGGACCGGCCGACAATGGAAACAAACTCTTTATCTTCAATCTTAAACGAGACATCTTCCAGCGCCGTAGTGGGCGTATCCCGGAATTTGCCGGGGGGATAAATTTTGGATACTCCTTGGAAATTAATCATTATTAAGTCGGGATATTTTATTGCGTTATGCTGCTATTCTAGCGCAAATTCGGCATTTATTAAATCATCAAGTTCGCCATTTAAGACGGCATCGGGATTTGTCGATTCAAAATTGGTGCGAAGGTCTTTTACAAGCTTATAAGGATGCAAGACGTATGAACGGATCTGATTTCCCCAGCTCGCAGAGATAATATCGCCTTTAATCTCTTTTAGCTCTTTTAAATGATTTTCTTCTCTTAACTGCTCCAATTTGGAGATTAATACCCTCATCGCTCTTTCCCGATTATCGAGTTGCGATCGTTCTGTTTGGCAGGTAACGGTAATCCCTGTGGGAATATGGATAATCCTGACGGCGGTTTCCCGCTTGTTGACGTTTTGCCCGCCCGGGCCGGAAGAACGGAACACATCCATCCGCAAATCATCCGGACTGATGACAATATCGGTATCTTCACGCGCTATCAGGGGCAGTACCTCCACCAGCGCAAACGAGGTATGACGCAGTTTCTGCGCCGAAAATGGAGATATTCTTACCAGCCGATGGACGCCTTTTTCTTTTTTCAAATACCCATAGGCATACCGGCCCTTAACTTCAAGTGATACCTGTTTTGTGCCAATTCTCCCCTCCGGTCCGCCGCCCTCTCCGAACGACTGATCCAGTATTTCCGTCTGGTAACCTCGGCGGTTCAGGTACCTTAAATACATCCTTAAAAGCATCGTTGCCCAGTCCTGGGAATCCTGCCCGCCCGCTCCGGAATGTATTTGGATGACGGCGTCGTTTTTATCGTATGGGCCG
>CAZUEG010000112.1:0-2799 GCA_964619495.1 uncultured Candidatus Saccharibacteria bacterium
ACCTAAAGTGATATAATAAAAGTAAACTTCCATCGCAGGGCTGGGTTAGGGTATGTCAGGTAGTAGAAATTCGACTTTTATTCTATTTTTGCTGCCAGGCAGCAGTCGAATTTTCACTACCCGATATGTTAGATAATAATTTTTGGAGGAAATATTTTAATTTCTATGTCTATTAGCAAAGAAGCGATACAAAAAATATTAGGGCTTGGAGGAAATATCTGTATCACACCAGAAGAAATGCTTGGAAGAGTAAAGGTAACTTTTTTCCCAATAGTCCCTGAAAATATAAGCCAAGAAGTAAAATATTTTAGCGAAGAGCTTAAAGCTACATTATCAAAACTTGGTGTTGAGGTTATTCCTTTTGAGGATACTCTTGTTTCTTTGCCAAAAGGGAAAATAATAAAGTGGTATTTTTTTGCCTTTTTAAATCGGCTCGCTTTTTTGTTTGAAAAATTAATAAATAAGGAAAATAAAAAGGTTAGACCTGATTTCGAAATCTTATCAAAATTAAGAAAGGGGAAGAGAGTAAAAAAGGGCATAGCAATAATATCGATGGGGGAGGGACAAGAAAGTAACTTGCCAATAGATTATACAATGAGTTTTAGAGAAAGTTTCGTAGTCACAATCTTAGACATGCCATCAGGAATTGACGAAAATACAGACTTCCAAAAACATTTTGACATATCGATGCGTCTTTTTGTTCATAATATGGCCCAAATTGTCATAGCAGTTGATAAAGAAAAAATCCTTCTTTATAACTTAAATGGCGCTCACACGACATACCCTAGAAATGGAGACCTGCAGAGGTTCACAATGAAAACATTGATTCCGAAACTAGCAGCTCCGATTAGTCCGCCAAGGTTATCTGAATTTATCATCCAGCAAGAAACATTTGATCCTTCTGATGATTTCCATAAAAAAGTCATTGCCGATTTTCAAAAAAGCGCCGATTTTTTTGATAAATCAGGTTTATATCCCAAAGGTAAGTCCCTTGAAGAACTACCATTCAGAAATGAATTCTACCGATGGGTCGGAAGAATATTTTTAGATGACCGGACTGGCATGAGTTATGGATTTTTAGCCCATCAAATGCCAACAAAAATTCCACCGCTGATTTCTTTAGAACAAACCAAATATCTTTTTAAGGGGTTTATAGAAGAAGACAAAGACTATTTTATGGCTAATGACCACGATTTCGTTATTATAAATCTGCGAGATGAAAAATACTGCATCGAGATCCCTGACGTCTGGGTGATGACCCTGCGCTCGGGAGCTAATAAAACTAACTTTGATACTAAAAAGGATCTTATTGAGCTAGGACTTGTTAATGGCAAAATGATATTAAGATCTCCTATGGGCTTAAAAATTAATACTGGCTATAGGCCCTCCTTCGATACGAAAGTAATCCTTGCGCATGCAGTCGGCAACGCTCTTGTCGCGGCAATTCTTCTACATATTAATCCCAATCACCCCTTCCCAAAAATGTTATTAGAAAACGGATTAGCAATATGCCACTGGCACGGCTATTTTAAAAAGGATTCTGTTCCGAAAAACTGGCACATATATGGCCTAAACAATCCCTCCGTGGCCTGCTCGACACCACAATCTGGAATTTACGCGCTTGCAGGGAAAATTAATGCTTTGATGGAAGCGATTGAATCAAATAAGGAATACGAGGGGGATATTCATATCGAACCTCATCACGGAACAAATATTGTATTTCCTTCCTTAACACAGCTTGGCAATTTTATTCTCAAAAATCCTGACATGGTAGCGCTCGGAAATCGATATTTCAAAGATTATTAAACAATATCTTCTAACCATAAATGTTATTTTCTTTTTCGCAATCTTTAAAACTGATTTTCCCGATAATAATCGGCATATTAATATTTTCTATTGGTCTCCTCGTTTATCTTCATAATCGCAAAAGTGTTGTTAATAGAATTTTCTTTGGTTTGGCTCTCACCACCGTCTTCTGGATCGGCGCTGTAGTTGTTAGATTCAATACTGAAAGCCATACTACGATTTTATTAAGCACCAGATTATCCTATGTAGCCGCCGCGCTAATAGGGTTTTTTGTTAATTATTACTGTTATAATTTTCCTTTCAAGAATAAATATAGGCTGCATTTTTCTCTGTTGATTATTTTGACATCGATATTCGTTTATATAAGCATTTTTACACCTTTCATTATCGCGGATATTAAAATTATCAACGGTGAACAGGTAAATGTATTCGGCAGCCTTTATTTCTTATATGTCCTGTATTTTCCAATAATGGTATCCTGGGGCATATTCAGTCTTTTAAACAAATACCGGTCATTAAACAAAACAGAGACGCTCCAGGTCAAATTTGTATTAGCTGGTATCGGCTTATCATTTATTTTTGGGGTATTAACTAATTTAATCATTCCTTGGCTGAGACCTACTACAATAACGGAACAATATGGTCCGCTAGGCGTTATCTTGCTAGTCTTTTTTACTGCATATGCGATTATCAAACACCAGCTTCTTAACGTAAAAGTAATCACCACTGAAATTTTTGTTTTAGCTATCTCTTTTGCATTGTTGCTCGATACGATACTTTCTCAATCTTTAACGCAAGTCTTCCTTAGGGCTGCACTTTTTATCGCCGTAACGATTTTCAGCTGGTTATTAGTCAAAAGCGTCATGAAAGAAGTAAAAATAAGAGAAGAATTGGCGGCATTGTCAGAAAAACTTCAAGCGGCCAATGAGGAATTGAAAAAATTGGATAAGGCAAAGAGCGAGTTTATATCCATCGCTTCCCATCAGCTCCGCA